>CAYYUU010000131.1:0-11230 GCA_964474955.1 uncultured Alcaligenaceae bacterium
AACGCAATTCAGCCATCTTCGACGACTTCGCGAGTTCCTGAACGGATTACTCCGTGAACCGATTCCGCGACAGATTGACACGATGCAGACGACCGAGACTTTGGGCATTCAACAAAGCAACAAGACTCTCATCCCCGATGGAGCGAACATCCGCATCTCCTGCGAGACCGAGTTCTTGGAGATTTCCAAGGTGCGGAGATTGGAATAGTTCGGTGATTGCTTCTTCGGTGTGGAGACCCATGTGGAGCGAACGAAGCTGCGACAAGAGCGGCGATTGGGCGAAGGCGGCGACTCCCTCGGCCGTGAATTCGTTTCCGGCCAAGTTTAACGACCGGAGTTCTGGAAAGTTTTGCGACGAAGCCAGCGCTTCCAACCCTTTGTCCTTGATGAAATTGTGGCCTACTCCCAGATAGGTCAGGTTGCGAAGAGTTGGTGCCGCGGCGACGACCTGCATTCCCTCTGGGAGGAGCCAATTGGAGACCAGTTCCAGGCGCCGACAGTTCACAATTTGCGGGAAGGCAACAAAGTGGCGAACGTGTTTGCTGTTCGGTCCCAACGCGCCCAAGTGGACCCATCCCAGGTCCAGGTCCGTGATGGATTCCAACTCCTTGCATTTTTCCAAAACTTTGAGCCCTTCGTCCTTCCCGGTCATCCCGAACGAAAGCTTGACGCGATGGAGGGCCGGAAAAAGCTTCAAAAGCTTTCGAGAGTGCTTGGCCCACTTCAAGACATTCAGTTCTGAAACTGACGTGACAAGACCGCGTTCGAAGGGGTTCTTCAAAAGTTTGACGTCTCCGGGAACACTACCGAGCCACTTGCGGCGGTTCTTGTCCAGGATTTCGTTGGCCCGCTTGCGGAGTCGTTTGGCATAGTTGGAATAGAACTCAAGAGTAGCTTCTTCGATTTGGACGCGGAGGAATTCGGCCCGGTCGGGAGCGCCGGTTTCTTCGAGCCAGTCGGCGTAGATTAGACGTGGGGCGTCTTCGTCGGGAGAGAGACGGATGGACCACAACAGAGATTCTTCGGTGGTCATGGGGAGCGATGAGTAGTCGGTGAGAAAGGCTGCGTGATTTCGAGACTTCCGGAGAATGCTTGCAGAGGAAACCAAACATGCTTTCGGCGACGCCGAAAGCATGTTGACGAATTGCCCGCACAAACCAGGACGGCGAACATAGGCGTCCGCGGAGTCAATTATTTTTGGCCGTGGTCAAAGACGTCTCGGATGACGGCTTTCAAGCGTTGTGCCGATGCCGGCGGGGCGGGAACGCGAGGCACTGGGACCCCAACTCCCGGATACGGGCGGTAGAGGCTCCCGTTGGTCGTCATGAATGAAAGCCGACCGGACTTGTCGCGCATTAACCAGCCCGGAAGGACCGCGGGCTTCTTGCTGTGCGGCGAGCCGGACGCAAGACACCAACGTCGACCGCTCCCGTCCGTGAAGCAGCGACCGCAAACCCAATCCTTGGCATTCAATTTGGCGGGCTTGGCTTCGCCCGGCTTGAGGTCGCCGCCTGGAACGAGCTTCGGTTTGGTGGCGGGTGGAGGTGGTGGCGGAATCTCCGTGATAACTTGTTGGCCAAGTGGAGTTTGTACTGGAAACTCTCCGGCGTTGACCAATGCTCCGAAAGACAAGACGACCGTGACGGCAATTGCTACGAACTTCATTGTGGTTCTCCCAAGCTTTTCTGGCGTCCTTGGGGCTTGCATGCTCTCCGAGAAAAGCCACTGTTGTTTTTGGAACGTGTCGAGCAACCCCGTCGAGTTCCTTGTTCTGGTTGCCGACAATCCGCAACTATTAACCGCTGGGAAGGAATAACTGCTTTGATCTGACCATGCTACTTTAGCTAATTTTACAAGTTATGCAAGCTGGGATAGTCAGGTGCTCCCCATCAGCTCACATCTCGGTATACTGACCCCATGTTTACTGCTCAGATGATTTCGACGAGGAGACGGATTGACTATGGACAGTTCACAGACATCGGAAAGCTCGCCCATTTCCGATCAAGTGTGGGCCGAAATGGGAGCCGACAGCCCCACACTCGGGAACGTCTCGCCGGATCCAAACAAACGTTCGCGTTTTTTCGATCCGGACGAACTACCGTGGCAGTTCTTGGGCTTCGGGTTGCTCGTGTTGACGGTCATTTCCTGTGGAGCGTTGCTATTGCTGTCGTGGAACGGCCAAAGCTCGGGCTGGTCTCCCGAGTTCCTCTGCACGGTTGGAGCCATCGCTGGAGCACTGGGAGGATATCTCCTCGCGCCGAAGGCTCGATTTCCGGGCTTCTTGAGCGGTATGCTGGCGGGCACTTCGGCTCCGTCGGCGATGTACTGGGTTTTGGCGTCCTCTCTCTGGCCCAACTACGCAATGATTGCGGGAGTCGGCTTGCTTGCGTTGCTACCGGGACTCGTTTTGTATTTCGTCATTCGGTGGCTGCAACGAGGCGGGTTTCTTGGCCGCACGAAGAAATCGAATCCGAACCAACACTTCTATCCCGAACTATTGACCGACGACGAAACCACCATGGCCATTATCTATGCCCCACCGTCGGAAAAAGATGATCCGCAAGTGAAGGAATTGATGGAACGATTGTTAGCCCTCTGCAAACAAGACAAAGAAGTCGCCCAACGACTCATCGAGCACGAGCAAGAACGATTTCCGAATGGAAGATTGATCGAACATGTGCGTCTCGCGATTGATCGATTGCAGAGTGATATTCGGTGATCGAAGCGGTGAGATGAGATTTCGAAGGAATAGCCCACGTCGGTCCGCATTTTTTCCGAAGCGCAAGCGAGGGATTCTGACACCAGCCCGAAACATTAGTCGAGGGACTTTGAGCGAAACGGGAAACACTACTTCAGTCCTATTCCAGAATCCGAAGGAAAAACTACATGACTTGGTTACTAACCGTCCTGTTCGGGCTTTGCATCGCGACTCCGGCCTGTGCAAACGAAAGACCGATGACGGGCACTCACGTCAAACGCTTCGCACCGATCGACAAAGCCGTCACGAAGTTCATGGACAAAATCAATTGCCGGGCGGCAGCCATCGCCATCAGTCATCATGGTCGCATTCTCTATTCCCGCGGCTACGGCTGGAAAGACAAGGCGAAGAAACAACCGACACAACCAACGACTCTATTTCGAATAGCCAGCGTTTCCAAACCGATCACAGCCGCAATTATTCGAATCCTCATTCGTGCAATGTTGATCAGCTCCGACACAAAAGCATTCGAGCATCTCAAAATTTTACCCAGAACTGATTCGAAGAAGATCGACGCTCGCCTTAAAGACATCACAATCTCGCACCTTCTCGAACACAAAGCCGGATGGGATCGGAAGAAGGCATTCGATCCTATGTTTCGCATGAAGCGAATCCAAACAGAACTGCACTTGAAACACTCACCCACGGCCTCCGACGTTGTCAAGTACATGACAACGCAGCCATTGCAGTTCACGCCCGGAGAAAAAAGGGAATACTCGAATGTTGGATATTGTGTTCTGGGTCGCGTGATCGAAAAAGCAACGAAACGATCCTACGCGCAGGCTTTACAAAAATATATCTGCGAACCGCTCAAGATTAAGGATCTCAAGTTAGGCCGCTCGGAAGCGAAAGATCGTGATTCCCGAGAAGTATGGTATCCGGTCGAGACTTGGTTCTCAGTCGAAGTAATGGATGCCCACGGAGGCCTGATCGCTTCTGCGCCGGCGTTATGCAAATTCATGGATAACTATTGGATCTCCGGCGAACCTCGCAAACGCGGAGAACGAAGATCCTATGCGTTTTTCGGAAGTCTCCCCGGAACCACGTCGATGATCCGCCAACGTCCGGACGGATATAATGTCGCCGTATTGTTCAACGGTCGGCGAGATCTCAGCATTCGCAAAGACACGCGGTCGCTCAAACAATGGATCGACGATGCGTTGGACATAATAAACAAGAAGAAGTGATAGGTTTGCGACCGGAGAAATCACTCTTTTGATGTTTGAACATACTTCTCGCGAAATTGCTCCACCACATTTCGCAACCTCGTGTCGAGTCTCGCAAAAGTCTCTGTCGCAATCTTCTCCGGAACGCCGCCATAATAGGCTTCGGCGATTCCCCCGGCGATGCACGCCATCGTATCGGAATCGCCACCGAGCGAAACAGCGTTCCGCACTGCATCGGCAAAATCGGTCGATTCAAGAAACGCGATGATCGATTGCGGTACCGAGCCCTGACACGAGACATCAAAAACATACCTCGGTCGGATGTCATCAAGCGTTTGATCGAGATCGTAGCCAAACGTTTCGACAACATATCTTTTGATAGCTTCCTTATCATTTCCCTGGCGAGCCAACAAGATGGCTGCCGCCGTGGCTTGGGCTCCACGAATGCCTTCCGGATGGTTGTGAGTCACCGCCGCACTTTCTTCTGCCTTGGATAACACTTCTTCGAGTGTGTTATATGCGAATCCAACGGGACTCACTCGCATTGCCGAACCATTACCCCAACTATTATACGGTTCACGTTTCCGATACCCCGCCCACCGAGTAAAATTACCACCATATCCCGCCGTAGGATACAAATGGAAATACTCATGACTTGTGTCGACTAAATCGCTATCCTTCAAGATCCAGTCCGCTATTGCTACTGTCAACACGGTATCATCAGTAAATTCGTTATGCACATCGAATAACGGAAACCGCTTCGACTTCATCGCTTGCCATTCATAGATCGAACCAATTATATCTCCGGCAATTGCTCCTAACATAGGGCTTCACTCCTCGAAGGGGTCCTCGTAACGATGCGGTTCGAAATGTTTCTGGACATGCCTTTGGATTGTAGTCCGTGTTCGCCACAATAACCAGACGAACCATCCCACCAGACTCATGGCCAAGACAGCACCGGTCGCCAGATAAATTTCCCAGGTGACCAAAGACGTCGTGTTTCCCAAATCGACAACACATCCCAGCGAGCAGGCTCCCAACAAACTCGCCGCGACATAATAAATGGTGACGCGGACGAACCACCATGATTGATTTGCAAGTTCTGTGTCTCCGACTCCTCTCCCCACTCTTCCTACGTAGACACCAAGTAACCAAATCGAAAACGGAACCAAACCAGGGACGAAAGCAAACGCCGCAGCCAAAACAAGCACTCCGGTTGTTTGTAGCGATTCGGGCGTGCATACACAAACCATCGATCCGGCAAAGATCATTCCGTGGCCAACGAAAAAAAGGAGAAAGACTGGCACTCCATGGCCCATGAACGACCCGAGCAAATCACTCCCGCCGAAGAGATTCCGAAATCCCGATAGCCAGAACAACATTCCGATTCCGAGTAAAATCACCAGTCCAATTTGTATCGTCCGGAGCCCCAAAATGACCGCCCGCCAATTCCAATCCTCATCCCTCGCGCGTACCTCAATGGGGGACTACGCTTGGGAGATTCCGGGGATTGTAGATCATCGTGCATCTATTCGACTCTCCAAGAGTCGTCGGCCTCGAATCGTAAACTCACAGTTTCGGCAGGAACCTACTCAATTTCATCGTATCTCAAGGCCCGCAAACTCACCACCAGCGACAACCGTTATATATATATATAATATCAGTGATGTTATAAACAGATACGCGTGCCGACAGAAAGATTAGAGCATGAACCCGGAAACACCAGTTCGCATCGCCGTTGGAATCCTACTTGGCATGCTAACGATCATCGGCACGTACTTTCGTCTGCGAGCCGCTTCCACAGGCGAAGCGATTGATCGGTGGCAAGAAGGCGCCGTCATTCTCTTCGGCATTCGCCTGACCGGATTTCTGGCGATAGCTGGATTGTTCGCTTACCTCATCTCGCCGACCTGGATGGCGTGGTCATCGTTCGTTCGGATCGGCGAATGGCATTTGCCAAACTGGATTCGGTGGATTGGCGTTGGAGTCGGCGCAGTCGCGGTGTTGTTGGTGTTCTGGACGTTCGCCACGCTGGGCAAAAATTTGACGGACACGGTCGTCACTCGCAAGGAACACACCTTGATCACAAATGGCCCATATCGCTGGGTGCGGCATCCGTTCTATGGAAGTTTCGTGTTGTTCGTGTTGGGGCTGTCCATTGCCATTACCAACTGGTTCATCCCTTTGGTTTGTGCGATCACGTTAGCATTATTGATCAAACGCACGGACACAGAAGAAGCCAAATTGGTGAAACGATTCGGCGACGATTACCGCCTGTACATGCAAAAGACCGGGCGATTTTTCCCGAACCTCGCGAGGTGATTCAATTGTCTTTGTTTTTGAGTGTCGCCATTCGCTCCGCGAAAGGATGCCCGTCCTTGGTTTTGTTTTGGAGTGCGTCAGCGAAGCTGACGCTTTCGTATTTTCGGATTCCTCGCTTGCTTTTCTGGTTGGTGTTATCGATTGCGGCAGTTCGACGGCGCCTCGGTCGGTTCTCTATTTTTCTCGTTTCGAGTGTGCCGCTCGCCGGACAAATCTGTCCCAGAATGTCTTGTCATTTTGGCGAAGACCGGTACACTACAATATCTATAAAACGGCTGCGTAGCTCAGGGGTTAGAGCGGGGTCTTCATAAGGCCTAGGTCGCTGGTTCAAATCCAGCCGCAGCTATTTTCTTCACCTCCCAGTCATCTCGACATTCCGCCTTACCGAAACGCGAGTTCACTCGCCTTCACTTGGTGTTTGACGCGAACCTTGCCCTTTCGATCAACGATCTTAAGTGTGATGGTCGGATCGGCTTTCGCCCAATCGATGTCGATCATGCCGAAGTGATTATCCGGAACGACCTTCTCGACACGGTACTTGTTTCCCTCGGTCTTGGGCCAATCTTCCGTGATGCCGCTGGCCGTCACGTCGTAAAGCGGATAAGCGCCGGGAATCTTGCGACGCGAAATCTCGCCCCAGTGAACGTCGCCCGAAATAAAGATGACGCCGTTGGCCTTCGTCTTCTGGATGAGCGAGATCATCTTCTTCTGTTGGGCCGGTAAATTGGTCCACGACTCCCACCCGTTATATTCATGAGCAAACTGGATCGATGTGCAGACGATGCGGACGTCGGCGGGCTCGCGGAATTTCTTTTCGAGCCATTGCCACTGAGCCTTACCGAGAATCGTTTTCTTCGGATTGGGGTCCGGTTGATAATCGTTCTTGAACGGCGACCCTTTAGGCAGTTTTTTGGGATTCTTCTTCAAAGGATCTCGGAACGTCCGAGTGTCGAGCAAGATGATCTGGAGCGTTTTGCCTTTGGCTTGAAATCTGTGCGAGCCATAAATCCCGGCATGCTTTCGTCGCGAGCTGTTCTTCGGCACATGCCAAAAGTCTAGAAAGATTTTTCGCGACTCGGCTTTCTTGGGGTACTCCTTCCCGGCATCATTTTCGCCATAATCATGGTCGTCCCAGACGGCGAGCGTCGGCACGGATTTTCGCAACGCCTGGAACTCCGGCTTGGCCGCGAGCTTGGCGTATTTTGCGCGCAAGACACGCATATCGCGCGTGTCCCCGTAGATGTTGTCGCCGAGATAAATGAATAGATCAGGTTTCTTGCTCACGACTGTGCGGAGAACCGGTTGCGGCTTGTTTTGATTGGCACACGAGCCAAAAGCGATCCGCGACAGTATGCCCTTCACGTCGGCAGCCGTTTTGACGACTGTTTTGTTCTGGGCGTGAAGTGGCAAGGTCGTTATCGCCAGAAGACCAACGCAAAGGATATTCGTTTGCATGATGAAAAGTGCTCGACGAGAACATTGTTTTTTCGAAGGGAGATACAAACCATGTTGAGCTTGATCCGAAGCTCAATATTGTTCTTGGTTCGCTGAAAGCCAACCTTGACGTAGCCTGGGCAAATTGCCCAGCAAAAAGGTGCGCAATCTACTATTCGATTTATCGAACGACCACAACCATATTATGTTTCGTTCTTTCGACATTCTTCGCGGTATCTTCCGCATAAGCAGTGAGTGAGACGATCCCTTCGCTCTTGGGCAATCTTACTTCCCAGTTACCAAACGAATCCAACAACCGAGCTTCCTGTTCGTTGATCATGACTCGCTTGAGTTTTCCATTATCTGAGGTCGTCCCACGAACTACCAATTTGTTTCCCCTCGTGTGAACACTCGTGATGACCGTAATGGGTGGTAAATCATCGACAGGATTCAGAACGGCGGTCTCATACTCCTTGCCACGAAAAGCCGTGCCGCCCGCCCCTGTGCCTCGCGGAAAACCGGGAAGACGTGCTCGATTCAAACCAACGTCCGGTTCGCGCACTGCCGCTCCAGAGGTGAGATATTCCTTGAGGTTCGAAACAGTGTAGCTCCCGCGGATACCACTCAGGCGAACATTACGGTAATCTTGAGCATGATACCGTGCGCGATAGACCTCATAACCACATCGATGAATGTGCATCCCATCGATGCGAACGTTAGGCACATGAACTGTGTATCCGCGTTGAGCATTCCAAATAGTCATATTCCGAATAACAAAGGGGTGCTTCTTGTCGGGGCCAACATCACCAGCATCTTGGCCCATGTTCAAAGCATAATTTGCGATGTTATGTGCTCCATTCTGTTCGAAACGCACAAAAGGTAAAGTGCGGATGTCAATGCGTTTGCGTGTTCCGTCGGGTTGGAGCACGGGAAACCTCAAACTCAGTTGACGACGAGGCGAACCGAATGTCTTGGTGCGAGTCGCGAACCCCGCTCGTGGCGTCGCCTCGTAACGAAAACCATAACCGGCGCAATCAACGGCGACGTTTCTCGTAAATGTATTGTGTGAATTCGCCCACCAAAAACCCGCACCTTCGTTCTTGTCGAATGGCAAGGCTTGTTTCGGCAACGGTTCGCCATTCTCAGCCCGAACCGCAAGGTTCCGATCGAAGACATTATATACCTCGGTTCCGTCCTCCAAAAAATAACCATGACCGATGCCTTTGTAACCAACACAATCTCTGACCACCAAGTATTCAGTCCCGTGAATCGCTATCCAACGATTATGACTATCGCAAATCGATGCGCCAATCACCGAACTACCACGCATGGAATCGCGACATAGGTGATAGTGCAACGGATATCGTCCCAGCACATCACGCTTGCCGAGATGTCGGAACTCGGCATAGCTCACCGAACCCGCCGAATTCGCGTGATACATTGTGTGACCTCGCACACCATTCGGATCAGCGGATTCCACAATTACGTTTCGACTCAGGTTCGCGACTTCTGCCCGGAATTTTCCCTCGCCCCAATGTGTATAGTCAAGGGCTTTGTCGAGCGTCAGTCGAGTACCGTTAATCGCAGTGATCTTCCGTTCTTCTGTTTGTGGACCGCGACCACCAAAGTTCCCAGACGACCCAGTTACTATAATTCTGTCGCCCCCCTTCCAACCACTCACACGTTCGGATAACACGACTTGATTGGTTTCCCTCGCCGCAGTCGCTCCAAGTTTGACCCACGTGCGACTCAGAGGAGTACCATGGAAGTCCATTCGCCCGCCACAACAAACAATCGCCGGACACGATTCTTTGTCCATCCCGGAAATATAATGTAACCGCATCAACGCAGTATGTTTCGCACTGATCGGTCGATCCGGCGTGCCCAGCAACAAGGCTGCCTTGTTATCGCAGCAAACGCAAAGAGCGCTGAATCCTGGTTGACGAACTGTCTTCGAGATGGTCTTGCGTTTTTTCGCGTCCGGCACATGGTCACACTCGAAGCCTTCCTCAATCACTTTATCCCCGGGGGCAATTCGGATCAAACCAACGTCGAGTTGTGTATCTTTGTCGTGCGCAAAACTCAATGTCCCAGAAATGTGAACAGAACGAATCACGTCCTTGGACTTTATGTCATACGTAACAATATGGCCTTCGCTGACGAGGACTTTGTCACCCGTAGTTGGGACATTGCCACCTTTCCATGTTGTCGGCGCAGACCACAAACCGCTCTTTGTGGAATGAATTTCTCGGGCCTCAGTCCGCGATGGCCCAAGACTCCACAAAAGAACCAAGAGAACAGTTGCCGCACGAGATATATGTCGTTTCATGAGTGGTACCCTACGCATTTGACAAGAAAGGAGTCTCTTTGGGCGCCTTCGCTCGCGCTTGTCACACCCTACAATCAACCGACAACTATTACTTGAGCATTTCTTCATCAACCCACCGACACTTCCAATCCAGTCCAACATGAATCCGCGTATTGAAGTTCCCATTCCACTCGACGCTCAACAGATGACGCCGGAGAGTCGCCACGATCTCACGACCAATTTGGAGTCCTGCTTCTTCGTTTTCTTCGACGGCACTATAGTTGAGGTAAAGACCATAGCCCTCGACCGCCGAATCCGTGTCTTGCATGTGGTAAAACGCATAGCCCCGGACATCGATCCCATCGTCTTGCTCGTCGTGAATTTCGCCCCAGATTTCCGCCGAGCCACAGTTCCCACAGCAACTGAAGTTTTGTCGGGCCACGATCCCCTTTTGCGTCAGTTCTTCGAAGGCCGCATCCAAACGATCACAATCAGTCGTCTCGGGCCAAGATGCTTGTTCGTTTCGACGGAACTGAATGAGTGTGCGCGTCAATTGCTCGGCGACCTGTTCGACGACCTCAGTATCCACGTCCGGATAGTCATTCCCGAACTCTTCGGCGCTCAAGTCCGCTATGTCGTCCCGAGAATGAAAGCCTTGCACTATGCGGTTCCAAACGTAAGGTCGCATGGTCTCATTGATTTCTTGGAATTCTTCTTTGGTCATGGTAGTGATTCTCATTTCGATGATAATGGTTTGGCAAGGTCGTCTTTCCTGGAGCGAATGGCAACTATCCAACACACGCCACTTATTGATCCGCCTGGTCGTCATGGGAGCTTTCGAAGCTGCACAGCGAAGTTCTTGACTGGTCCACGGCGCCTCGGACAATAGCTTACTTGAGCACAAGTATCCCGCGCGTTCGAGCAAATTTCACTTCGGAAATAAAATTGGATCGGCTGCGCGATGAAGAAATTGGTGTCCACTACCTCGCAAACGTTGTTGGCTTTGAGATATTCGAATAACTCTCGACTCGGAAGGAAATGCGCCGACGAGTCTCGATATGTTCCATACGTCACCTCAAACGATTCTCGTTCATCCTCTCGAAAAAACGTCTGGAAAAAGATGGATTGGCTCAGCAAGAAACTCGCAAGTGCCAATACCACAATCGGCCAGAGGACAAGGGCTCTGGCCGAAGGAAACATGGCCCAGACGTCATCCCATAAGCAGTAGTTTCTTGGAAAATC
>CAYYUU010000132.1:0-11192 GCA_964474955.1 uncultured Alcaligenaceae bacterium
CTCAACAGCTCGTCGAGTTCCTGGGCAAGAGTTACGTCAACGCCCAAAAGGAAAAGGCTCGCGCTCGCCAACAAACGCTCGTGGCTCAACACATCTCCGGACCGCTGGCGGGGTGGCTCGTCGAATGGCCTGCCACCGGTGGATCGGAGTTCCAGCGTTTGCGGGCGGCGCTCCAACAAATTCCGCTGTCGTTGCACGAACTCAACAACGCCGTGAATACGGAGATCAACGAGCGAGGTGCCATCCCACTGGACCAGGCGAAGACCGCGACTCCACCGCAAGCTGGGCCGCCTCAAACGGCTGGTGTTCCGGCAAGGCCGACTGGCTCGGATGGTAGCGACGGCGGATAACTCAGTCATGTGCTGGCCGTTTTGGCTAGGCTATGTTGTTTATGGCCTTCGGCCCAAAAAAGGTTTTCGTTGGCTGAAAGCCAACCGCAACGTAGCCTGGGCAAACTGCCCAGGTGGAGAGGAACTCCCTCGGCGATTTCGACGAACGCGAAACACTTTTTCTCGAACTTCCCACGACATGAATACAGCACCGGCAACCGACGAACCACTCTTGAGAACACTGGCCCCGGCGCTGCGAGCGTTGCACAAGTCGCTGCGGGCGTGGCTCGACGAACCGCACTATCATCCGCTCTCGACCATCACGCGAGCGACACTCGACGGCATTACCACGGACCTGGGTCGCAAGGCCGAGACGTTCGACCAGGAGAAGCCGCTGTTGGTCGTGATGTTGATGGGCGGAACGGGCGTCGGAAAATCCACGTTGCTCAATGCTCTGGCGGGCGGCGTTCCGATTGCCCAGGCTTCGTTCGCCCGACCAACGACGCGCGATCCGGTCGTGTACTATCATCAATCGATCCAGTCGCACACACTCGATCCGGCACTCCAGCATTGTCGTCTGGTCCATCACGACAGACCCGAACTGCGACAAAAAATCCTCGTCGACACGCCCGACCTCGACAGTAACGACCTGGCCAACCGCGAAACGTTGTTGCGTGTTCTGCCCGTGGCGGACGTCGTGCTTTACGTCGGCTCGCAGGAAAAATATCACGACAAACTCGGGTGGGAACTGTTCTTGCAACAACGCCAGAGGCGGGCGTTTGCGTTCGTGTTGAACAAGTGGGATCGATGTTCGCAGGCTTACACCCACGGCGTAAGGCCCGATGAGGATTTGCTCGCCGACCTGAAAAAGGAAGGGTTCGAGAAACCGTTGATGTTTCGCACGTGTGCCCAATATTGGGTCGATCGAGCGGAAAACAACGGGCAATCGACCGAAGACTTGACGCCGGGCGAACAGTTCGAAGAACTCGTCCACTGGCTCGAGTTGGGGTTGACTCGTTTGGAGATCGAAGCCATCAAGGCCCGCGGAGTGAGCCAGGCTCTCAACCAACTCCAGCGCTCGCTCCAAAACGCAATGCCCCCCGACGTCACCGAGGCCGCCGCGAGAACCAAGACCATCTGGACGAAGCGAATTCGAGACGCCGCCGCGCAAGACTCCGACATCTTGCTCGACACTCTCGAACCGTACCAGAAAGAACTCGAGCATCACTTCGCAATACAAAGACAGGGATATTTCTGGGGCTTGACGGCGTGGTATCTGGCGTTGGTCAACAAGATCAAATACGCCGGGAGTACCCTCCGCGACCATATTCCTATGATGCCGAAGTCCCAATCGAAAACAGTGGCCCCGAGTAACTGGAACCTGGAGACGTTTACGTCGGCGTGTGCCCAGGCTGCCGGGGAACGTCACCTCGATTCGAGCATGCGGGCTCTTTCAGACAAGTTATTGGTGCAGGCGAGCGAGCAAGGATTCCCGCTGAATCTGCTCAACGATCCGACCGAAGCCGCGGCGAAACTCGATTGGCGTTCGCGGTATTCCCAGGCCCTCATCGAAGTCCTCGGCCAAGTCGAACACCAGTGGACGAAACCGACCGGTTGGCGAAAAGGGCTTCGCAACACCGTCGTTATCCTGGCGAATTTCCTCCCGCCGTTGGTGTTACTCGTTACGGTGGGATTGATCGTCACCCAAATTTTGCGGTTGGAACGAATCCCGAACCTGACCGACTTCCTCGTCCCAGTGGCTGCGATGGCTGCGACGATGTTCCTGATGCATGTCCTCATCGTACTGTACCTGCCTTTGCGGTGGAGTGCCATCCGAAGTCAGTTACGAACGCTACTAGAGAAACGGTTGAACTCCGACCTCGAAGCGGTCTATGGAGGCATTCCCAACGAGGTCGTGGCACAACTCACTCAGGAACGCAAACAGATCGAAAAAATGCAGGGCGAAGTTCGTGAAGTCACCGAGTGGCTCGAGTCTCGCGAAAAGGCCGCGAGCATCGTTGGGCTCTATGGTCACGATGAAGAGTGACCCACCGTCCGAACAGGTGCGCTGATTTTGGTGGCACTTCCCCGAGGAACGAGGGGACGTGCCACCTTTCACCTTTCAAGCCACTTCGCCTTGTAAATTTCGTCGGCTCGACATAACGTGGCCGGGCATCTGACGTGGGCGAAACTCTGGACCCAAGAAGTTTTCGCCGCGCATCTCGTCAAGCCGTTTTTCGGTGGGTGAATCCAGGAGGGATTTACTCTCGCGAAGCCCGAGGTTTCGGAGCAAGGAAGCACGCATGACCCGGTTTGCTACTTTCGCCCTTTTTGGGATAGGCGTCGTCGCATTCGTGAGTTCACCTATCCAGGCCGACGGCCCGACGAAGGCCATCCCCGACCAAATCGCGGTGCAGACGGCGATCTTATCGGCAAAGAATCATCTGGCTCGAGAGGAAGTAGGCCAGGCCGTCGAAGTCCTCGAAAAGCACCTCGACATTATTGATGGGAATCCCAGTTATCTCCGCCTCTTGCGACAAGCATACATCCCTTACATTACTGGTCTGCGGCTCAACGGAAAACATCGCGAAGCCCAAATCTACATGCGGCGGTTGGAAATTCTTGATCCAAACGCGGCCAAACAGTTGCAGACGAATCCCAACGCCGGGGTCACAACGGCACGATCGCAAGAGACGTCGCCGGAACCCAAACTCACACGACTTCCCACGCCGACAAAAATGCCTTCGCCGGAACCGGAACCCGAACCAAGCCCGGTCACTCCACCAACGTCGCCATCTGAGTTTCGGTTGCCATGGCTCTGTGCCGGAGAATAGGCGCGGGGACAGAGGCCTTCGGAGTCGACGAACCCGTTTGATTCCAAGAACCAACTGCCCCCGACGAAGTTGGAGAAACGGAAGAGACAGACTGCCCGACGGTACCTCCTCATGGCCGAAGAGATGTTCCGGCGGGAAAGGTATCTCGACGCACGGAACTATTACGAGTGGGCCTACCGAACCGATGAGGCCGTGACCGAACAATGCCGCGACCGTTGGGCCTATTGCAAACTCAGCTACGTTCTCAATGCGGTGAAAAACGGATTCAAAGGGACGACCCAGCAGCAGCTCAAGGACGAGGTCCGGATTGCCATGGCGATGTCACGCAACGAGGGCATCCAACAAAACGGACGTAGGCTGCTGAAAAATCTGGGAAACCTCGGTACAAATCCAACCCCCAGCGTCACACCCGCGAACGAAACCCGAGAGAGGACTCACGTGCGGCATCTGGCGGCAGACGCAAACGGGTGGGATGTTGCCGAAACGACTCACTTTCGCATTTACCACCACGGACAAAAGCGAGACTTCGTGGAGCAGGTCGGACACGTCGCCGAGTCCACACGAGCCAATACGTTAACGAAATGGTTTGGGGATGAGGGAGGACGATGGGCAAACAAATGCCGCATCTACCTGCACGAGAATGGAAAGCTCTACAGCCAACAGACCAAAGCTCCCCCCGAATCGCCAGGACATTCTCGGATCGAAACCGACCCAAAGACCAGAAAGGTTGCGAGCCGTCAGATCCACCTGCGGTGTGACAATTACGACTTGCTCCCCGCCATCCTCCCGCACGAAACGACCCACGTCACGGTCGCAGGTCAGTTCGGTCGTCACCCCGTACCTCGCTGGGTCGACGAGGGCATCGCTGTCCTTTCCGAGCCCTCCCAGAAGCTCTCCGTCCACAACGACCACCTCCGCCGATTCGGTGACGCCGGTCGACTCTTTCCTTTCGGCGAACTCATGGAAATGCCTGACTATCCAGGAGGCGACCGAATCAACGTGTTCTATGCCGAGAGCGTCTCTCTCGTTCGATACCTGACGACCCAGAAGAGCCCCCAGGTCTTCACTCGGTTCGTCAAGGACGGACTCGAGTACGGATTCGAAAAAGCCCTCCGACGACACTATGGATACAGCAGCTACCTGGCACTGCAGAACAGATGGGAACAGGCCGTGTTCGAGGGCACGGCTCGAGATCGTGGTGGGTACGCGAGTCGGAGATAAAGTAGTAGGCACACTCAGTGTGCCGTGACCAAAGTGGTAGGCACATTCGCAACGCGAAATTTATTTCTGTCCCATTTTTCAAATTCCCTCTCCCCGTTTGCGGGGGAGAGAGGATTAGGGTGTTCAAGCAAATACGGTTTACGCGATATTTCCAGAGGTTGGCGAACTCCACGAAGACCCCTCATCCACAGTGTTATCTTTCTTGGCCCTCGCCCCGCTTGCAGGGCGAGGGAATTTGAAAAAGCCCCTCAAGAAATCGGACACTGATTCATTTTCAGTTCCCCGTGTGCCGTGACGAACAGTCAAGCGAACGGGACACGGAGTGTGTCTACTACTTCTGGTCACGGCACACGGAGTGTGCCTACTACTTTAACGACGCTTCCACGACATTCCCTTCCGCCAAATAAGACACCCAACAACCTACGGGTGTGACACCGAGTTGAGCCTCGACAGCTCGCATTCCGTGGGTCATCTCCGAGGCCAAAGTCTTGTCCTGACCTCGCTTCTTCCGCTTCGGTGCTTTCCAGCCATAACACAGGATATGCCAGTCACCAGCTTGGTCCTGCCAAAGGCAATCGATCACCCCCTTGACGTGGACAACCTGACCGTCGAAGAGTTGTCCCTGGTCTTGAGGGGCTTGGACCATGTACTCAAGTTCGCGGTGACATTGCTGGGCGCCTGCGAGAGACATCAACAGTTCGGACTCTTCGAACCGGGAGAAAATTACTTCGACCTCCGGCTGTATCTGAGACTTCTGCGAGGTCATCCGCGAGGCGGACATCAGCTCATCCAACAGCAGATGCCATTCGTCTGGGATGGCAAAGTCCCAGCGAGCTAGAATATGCCGAACGACCTTCTCGACGAGTCTCTCCTCTTTCGAGGTTCCCACGGACAGACCCGAAAGACCTTGCAGGTATTGCCCCCATTCACTTCGATCCGATCCGTCCTCGGCTCCCCATTGGTTGACGAACGACCTTGCGGAACTGGCATCGACCTGAGTTGGTCCGACCACAACGGGCCTGGGACCAGGGACAACTTGAGGTCCCTCGACCAAGCTCTGAAGGCTCACGTGAGGGACGGATGGAATATGTTCTTTGGTCTGATCCGGAAGGACAACGTCTGGAGGTTCGCAAAGGTAGTTCGTAACACGGACTTGGGGGAGTTGGTCCTCCGGTAGTCCAGGGACAAGACAGTTCCCAGTGTCGACATCGAAACGTTGGGTCAGGGTCAGCATCCAGGGGTTTTGAGGCGTAAAGTTTGCGGACATCGAACTCGACAGGATGAGGTAGTCCTGCGCCCGAGTGCACCCGACGTAGAGAGTCCGTAGGTCTTCCTGCCAGTCGGCGATGGTCTCGTGTGCTTCCCACAAACGCCATCCGAAATCACTGAAGGGTGGGACGTCTTCCTTGGGAGGTCGGACCACACATCCCAGGCGGGTGTCCCACCGGGTGGCAGTAAAATTCGGCGCACCCACGGAAGCTCCCAGGTCGGGAAGGATCACCACTGGAAACTCCAGACCCTTGGCCTGGTGAATCGACATGAGCCGAACGACGTTGGCGTTCTCCGGTTGGGTCGCGGCCTGTTCCTCGCGAGGTTGGGACCCGACCAGATCATTCAGACGCGCGATGAATTCGGCGATGCCGAACAACCCGACCCGGTCGAAACCTCGAGCCATGTCGACCATCTTCCACAAGTTAGCGAGCTTGCGGTCTCCCAGAAACTCGAACTGGGTCCCCGCGTCGTAGCCAGTGTCCTGGAAGATGAGCCCAAGGAGCCTCGCGATTGGCAGGCGATTCTTGACCTCACGCCAACGGTCGAGGTTCTTCCGTGCTCGCTCGGTTCGTTGCTTTTGTCCCGGCGGCAAGTTGGGATAGAGGTCCTGGTCTCGCAACCCGGCCCATAACCCATTGGGGTGTCGAGCGAGGACGAAAAGTGTCTCGTCACTCAGACAGCAGAACGGAGAACGGAGTGTCCCTGCGAGACTCACCGCATCCTGTGGGTTCTCCAGGGCACGCAGCAAATTGAGGAGGTCATAAATCTCTTGTTGGGCAAAGAAGGCCCGACCTCCCACGATGTAATAGTTCAGGCCGTGTCGTCGGAGGGCTTCCTCGTAGAGTCCGACGTTACTCATGGCCCGAAAGAGCAGCACGACGTCCCCAGGTTGGACGTCTCGTAAAACCTGTTCGTCCCCGTCTCGCTGGACGACGAGTTGTTCGCCGGAGCTGACCATCCGCGCGATTCGGCGTGCGATCCATTCGGCCTCGACCATCCGGGCCTGGGTCACGTTGTCCTTCTCGCCTCTGGGACTCCAAAGGAACTCTACACAAGGGCCCTTGTTCACCTGAGGATGAAAAGGTTCTAGTGGTTCGTAATCTTCGAGCCCGGTGAACCCGTCATTCCCGCCTTGCGGTGTTGGTCCGAGGAGGGCATTCGTGAACTGCAAGATGGCCGGCTGACTCCGGAAGTTTAGGGTCAGTCCGAGCTGTCCCGGTGAAGGCATCTGGCGACGCAGTTGGCGGAATAAGTGCACGTCGGCACCTCGGAACCGATAGATCGACTGGGAGTGGTCACCCACGGTGAAGACCTTGCCCCCTGTCAGTCCGTCCCCGGCCAGGTGGCTCACCAGCTCCATTTGGATGGGGTCGGTGTCCTGGAGTTCGTCGATCAGGAGAAACCGGAACCGCTGCTGGAGCCGTTCGCGTACCGAGGTGTTGTCACGGAGGAGGTTGCGGGCCAACGTCAACAAATCCTGAAAATCAACAACGCTGTTCCGGCGTTTGAGCTGCTGGTATGTCTTTGCGACCTCATGGGCGACACGAAGGAACCGTTGACCAACGAGGACAGCTTCGGTGCGTGGATTGAGCCGAGGTTCCGCCGCTGGGGCGTCCTCGTCGGTGAACATTTTCAACCGTTCGGGGAGTTCCTTTCGGAAGTCCGTGAAGGCGTCCTTGACTTGCTCATAGACTTCCTCGGATTCCCACGCCTTGGCCTTCTCTGTTCCGGTGACCTTGGCAGCTTCTTTCAACTGGTTGACGTATTCTGTGAGGTCACCGTCTTGACCAAGTCGGGACAGGAGATCCAGAATCTGCCCGACCTTTGCGGCCATCTTCGGCCCCTTACAGATATTGTTTTTGAGCAACGAGATGCAACGTGCGATCTTCGGGTTCGCCGCCGTCAGGTATCGCAAATAGATGGGGAGAAACTCTGCTTGGGCGTACCGCTCTATCTCCTCGGCGAGTTCCTCGGGTGCTCTTTCGAGGTGCTGGTTTTGCAGTTCCCAACCCGACGTCTGGAGGAGATACTGGACCCCGTCAATGGTGACCTTCCAGCCAAACGTGAGGATGAGTTTGCGGAGGTCTTCTCCGGCCTGGGAAGATGCCGTGAGCAGTTCTTGGAGACAGCTCGCGATGGCTTCGTTTTCGAAGTTCACGGCGAGGTAATCTTCGAGGACGTCGAACCGTGGGTCAAGACTCGCTTCGACAGCATGTTGCCGAAGGACATTCCCACAGAACGCATGGATGGTGCTGATCTGGGCGGTCTCGAGTGCCCGCAAATGTTCCTCCCACAAGAACGCTTGTTCCTCCGTGGAGGTCTCGCCGAGTCGTCCCAGAATGGCCCGCCGAATGCGGTCTCGCATCTGCCGAGCCGCACGTTCGGTAAACGTGATGGCGACGATCTGATTGACCTCAGCTCCGTCTCGTTCTAGGTGGGAAAGGAATCGTTGGGTAAGGACATGGGTCTTGCCACACCCCGCACCGGACGACAGAACCACGGAGGTCTCTCGGTGGTAAATGGCCTGGTGTTGTTGGTCGGTCAGGGGCATGTGGAAATCTTTGTGACGTCGAGGGACTACAAACCCAACGACCTTGTTCAGGCCGTTGAGCTAGATGTTTGAGAATGGGTTTCGGCTTCCTTCGCCGACAGAGTCTTGGTCGGCTCGGTTGCCGCTTTTTTCTCCAGGATTTCGATGCTGTTCGTGAACAACACGGAGTTCGGTAAAAGGACAACGCTGTTCTCTGTTTGGAGGGAGGTATATCGCAGGTCGATGTCCGTGACGGCTCCCTCGTGCCCCGACACTTTGATTTTGTCCTCGATCCAGAAGGGCCGATAGTAAAGGACGAAGACACCCGAAAGGACGTTCGAGAGGACGTCCTTGAGAGCAAAGCCGAGGGCAAAGCCAGCGAGCCCCAAACCAGCGATGATCGCGGTGACATCGACTCCGAGTGTCCCCAGGACGCAGACACACCCGACGATGAAAAGGGTCGTCCCTACGCACTGAACGATGAGGTCGACCACAACTTGGTGGACGTTCACCTTCTTGCCGACCCTCCGGATGATGACCCCGACGATCCAAGACAACACATAGAAGACGACGAGAAGGACCACGGCCCATAAGATGCGAGGTCCATACTCGAAGGCTTGCTGACCGAGGTTTTTGAAGAATTCTTGCATACCTTGCTTCCCCTTGGAGTGGTGTCGAGGGTGATCTTGGATGAAGCTAATGGACTGCTAACCTGGATTGATCACTGGCAGCGGAAGGCTCCAGGTCTTCTGGGCGACGACCGAGCGAGACTGACTGATCCGACATATCTGGCCGAAATCGCACATCTGGGTGCAATGTTCCGAACGAGGCTTGAGGGCAAACTGTCCCTCTCGGATACGCGAAACCAATTCGATGACCCACTGCTCCAAGTGGGTCCGTATCTTTTCCCAGTCGCTGCTCTTGTCCAACCAGGCGTGTTGACTTCGACCTGGGAGGGCGTTCTTTGGTCCGGTGTCCGTGACCAGCCAGTAGGCCAGCCCGAGTGGTCTGGCCGTGGTCGCCAACATGACCCTCTCGACGGCCAAGGCGTACAGAGTCAGCTGGAGTTTGCGGAACTCCTTGAGGTCACTGCTGGTATAATATGTCCCGCTGCCCGTTTTGTAATCGATGATCCAGAACCCGGTGTCCCCGCCTGGCAAGTCTGCCACGTCGACCCTGTCGATGCGACCGCTGATGCGGACCTCCATGTCCGCCTGGATGATGACCAAAGGGTCGTGCATGACCTCGCCCTCGGCAGGCGGAAGACCAAACCCGATCTCGAAATATTCGGGACGCGGATAGATCTCTTTTTCGACCCACGGCTTGACGAACTTGCCCCAGTGTCCGCGGTACTTCGATCCGTTTCGTCGGAGACGTTTTCCTTCGATTTCCCAGAGTGTCCTTGCGGCTGGACTCGTCTGAGTCTTGGATTCTTCGATGGCCCGGTCGAGTTGGGTAAGGACATGCTGGTCGACGTCCTCGGTCGGCTGATGTACGCCCTGCGACCGGAGGTCTTGGTGGAGTCGAGACAAGGCCCTGTGAAACGCGAGCCCTCTGTCCGTGCTCTCGATTTCGTCATGGGGTTCTTCGAGCGGTTGCAGCCGAAGGACGTGGCGAAGGAAGAACTTGAAGGGGCAGGCGATGTAGTATTCGAGGGCCGTGGGGCTCAAGATGCGGTCCGGGGAAAACAGCTTGGCGACTTCTTCGATGATCCGCTTTTCGCGAAAGAGTCCGTCGTAGATGGTGTGATCGTCATTGCGAAATCGGTGACGCGAGACGTCTCGAATGGCCGTCAGTTGGGCATTGAGGTGTGACGGGAGCGACCACTTGGGACCACCTCCGGACATCGAACAGGCCGCCTGAACTCGGTACTCCGCGAGGGACATCGGAGGGTCCCGGTCGTACCCTTCGATCAACATACTCCGCCGGAGCGTGGGGACCGCTCCAGGTTCGAAGCAGTCGAGGACGGACGCCAGGAACGAACTCGGGAGTAACTCCTGTCCCGTCTGGTCGACGGCCGGGTAGCTCAACGTGAGCTGTTTCGTGGGTTTGGTGACGGTCTGGTAGAACAATAGCATTTCGTGGGGGAGCAGATCGGCGATGGAAAGGAGGGGTACACCGGCTTGGTTGAACGCCTGTCGTTCTTGCTCGTCAAAGAAAGAATCCGGAGTCGCAAGTTGTGGAAAACTCCTCTCGCCCAGTCCCATCGCAAAGACATAGTCTGCGGACAGACTCCTCGCGACCTCCGCGGACAGGACTCGGACCTTACCCGGGCCTCGTGGACCACACGCCAAACCTGCCTGTGCCGCTAGGGCACTCAGCATCTTCTGGAAGTGGTGCCGTTCGACCGTGTGTCCTCCACCGTGGATGAGTTTGTCGAGGCGTTCCCATTTCTCGAGTTCACTCCATAGTTTGTCCAGACTTTGTTTGTCCCGCGGGTCCTCCTTCGCTGCCCGATCGATCCCGAGGTTGCCGGCCAACTGCCGCAACCAGCGAACGTGAACTCGCCATGTCCCTCCGTCCGGTGCGTCATCCCAACAGTGCAAGAGTCGTTCGAGGAAGCGCCGACATCGCTTGGCGAGTTCGTGCTTTCGTTGTCTCCGAGATTCTTCGACCTGCTCGCCTTCCAAACCAGGCGGGGGGTTCTCGGCCCAACGCACGACGGCAGCAAGGTAGGCATCGCGACCACGTGGTTCATCAAGCAGACGCAGGAGGGCCTCGCTTTGCTGGATGAGTTCCGGGTCGGTTTCCACCTCTGCCCATTCGGGTCGGAAGTAATTGCTGCGCAAGAGTGCCGCAACTTGTCCGAAGGTGTAGCCCTCGTCTGGAAGGCGAAGGACACGCAACAAAGTCGCGACGGCGGGGTTCTGGATGAGGGGCTCGGCCCCCTCCAGATCGAACGGTATCAGGTACTCCTGGAACACCTCCTTGATCAAGCTGGCGTAGGGCGTAGTGTCTCTGAGGATGACCAAGATGTCGTCGGGTGGCACCCCTGCATGAAGAAGT
>CAYYUU010000133.1:0-11099 GCA_964474955.1 uncultured Alcaligenaceae bacterium
TTGTTATTGTGATTGTTTTTGTCTTGTTTCGGAGAGTGTCGTCTTTCGCCCCGTGAAAGCCGACACTCAAAAATCCAATTCTTATTTATTCGACCGTCCAACCCTAACCCATCTCACATATAACCTTCCGATGAGATCCCCGAACTCTGGTCATCAAGGAACACCATGACCGAACACCAACTCCTTCAGAACATCATAGCCAATCCTGATAGCGACGCACCACGTCTAATCTATGCCGACTGGCTTGAGGAACAAGGAAACATAGATCGCGCCGAATTCACCCGTGTGCAATGTGAACTCGCCGCGCTACCTCGATACGATCTGCGCAAAAGTGAACTCCAGGCACGAGAACGGCGACTCCTCGTCGAACACATTCCGGAGTGGTGGCACGACTACGAAATCAGTGGCCCGTTTCGTCGGGGATTTGTCGAGAGCTTGAGTTTCGACTCCCCAGAAGAGTTCTTTGAGCGAGCAGACGCTGCCTTTGCCAACAGCCCCATTCGCCACGTGAGCTTCATCGACCAAGGAGACGATTGGACACAAGAGGCCATCGAAGAGTTAAAAAAATGCCTGTTGCTCCAACGAGTTCGGTCGATCTATTTGGAGTGCGATATTCTTGAGAGCGATATTTTTTCGGTGCTCCTTTCGCCTTACTTGACGAACCTCGAAGCACTGGAGATTTTTGCGGGCGACATCTTGTCCAATGTTCAGTTCCGCGAGTTGATGACGAAAGCTCGCGATATTTCGGGATGGCCCGAGCGACTCAAAAAACTTTGGCTGAGCTTTGACGACATTGACGGGAATACTACTGAGTTCCTCATCGAGTCACGCCTCTTGTCGAACTGCCGATCACTGCGAATCCAAAACGGACAAAACTTGTCATTCGATCACCTCGAAGCATTATTGTCCGCGGCGGATCTCAACGAACTTCGGGAACTCGAATTCCAGGCCGACATCGGGACTGAGAAGGATGCCGCACGCGTCGCTCATACGCTCTTGTTCTCCGGCAACATCAGACGATTAGCCATTAACTTGCCGTACGACTTATTCTTGACGCTTCCGCATTTAGGCAAGGTGGAAGAACTTCGGCTCTACCGTTGGCATCAATCCACGCTTCCGGATCTCTCGCGTTGCTCGAACTTCCGCCAACTCCGGCGTCTCGACTTTCCGTATTGTAACCTCCAACCAGCCGACATTCGGGAAGTAGCAGATTGTTCTCATCTCGAAGGACTTCAAGCATTATCCCTCTTAAGAAATCCGGGAGTCGATGACGAAGCCGCCGAATCCCTCGCCAGTTCTCACTACTTCAGAGACTTGCGTTTCTTGGACATTTCATCGACAGGGATTCAGGCAGCGGGCTTACAGGACGTCATCCAATCCCGATTGGCCGAACACATCAGAGTCTTGCTAGATTCGAACCCCAAGCGATTCTCAAGTTCTCTCTTACATGATCTTACAGCTTCGCCGTGGCTCCAGAACCTGACCACATTGGAACTCCCGAGACTTCCTGACTCACCAGATCTCGAACCATTCCTAACTTCTCCACGTCTTCCGTTATTGACGTTCTTCCTTTGGTGGTTCCCACCTATGTCCACTACCGACCTGGAACAATTGATTCAATCCAAAATCGCGTGGCCTGGTTTTCTTCAGGCCACGCTTCGGAAATATCCCGAGTTCTATCAACAACAATATCTCCTACGATTTGGAGAACACTTTGACGGATATCGCCACATGGAATGGAGAGAACCATTCTTCCCCGACAATGATTATTTGGAATGATTCTGAGAAATAGTTTCACTGAGTTGGCTCTTCTGAGGCATCATCAGAAAATCACACTCCTGGAGAAACGGTATGTCAGACAAACTATCTCCAACTCCAAGAGTGAGAACTTGTTGATCTTGGAAATACTCATCTAACACATATCGAACGGCTTGCGCTTTTCCGATGCACTTCGGAACAATAGAAATGTTGATATGATTCTTATATACCTGGAACTGACTGAAATCGAGTTGTGATAAGCACTCCGCTTCGACTTGGTCGAGATACTCCAATCGACCCGGCGGAGGCTTCAGAACGACATAACAAGAGAGATTTCGCTCTGACACCGCGCGGACGCGAACTGGAATTTTATACTTCGCCAGATAGTCTCCGATCCGATCATACAACCGATATATATCCCGAGCTAACTCTTCTAATTGTGGTCGGATTTGCTCATCCCACTGTGTATCCGGCACACCTTCGGGAGTGAGAACTACTGCACCAAACGCAACTATGGCGACATGACTGAACGAAAGTTCTACGCGCCGAAAGGCATCCGTGTTACGCGCAGTTACGGGAATGAGAGTTGATGTGGTATCGAGCCATTCGAAGAAGTTCTTCTGTTTCTCGGTCATGAAAGAGACCACGGCGTTGCCGCGATCTCGGGCTCCGGGATAAAGTTGTGAATTGCGCGGACAGTTGGGGCGAGTCTGCAAAATCGTATCATCAAGATCCAAGAATACTACCGTCTCCATCATTGCCCCGTCATCTTTGTTGCCTCATACCTACCCGAAGCGCAAGCGAGGACTTGAGCGTAGCGGGAAAAATGGTTCAGGCATTCTTCGTCTGCTCCCGCACTCACCGTTGAAACCGTTTCGCAACCGTGGTGCCGTTCTGTAATTCGAAATGATATCCGTCCGTGAACGCATCGGCAAACTCTTCCTGATGCGACACCAACAGAATACACCGCATCTGGGTCCTCAAGTTTTGGAGTTCCTGAATCATCACCTGCCTGGCATTCCGATCCAGACATCCAAAACCTTCGTCAATGATAACCGACTCGATCGGTCGATGTTGCTTACTCGCATATTGACCGATGCCGAGCGCGAGCGCCACCGCCACCCGAAATTTCTGCGATCCACTCAAAAACGAAACGTTGATCGGTCGTTCGCCGGTGACCCGGTTGTGCGCTTCGAGTTCCAGAGCCTTCGCCGCATTCCCTTCACCGCCCGCCTCGCCAACGAGCCGCAAATACAATTCGCCTCCCGAAAGCCGATCCAAAACGGCGTTCGCATGATCGACAACTTGCCGTTCGGCCTGCCGCACGAGGTGTAACTGCAATCGATCTCGCCCCAACAACTCCGAGAGCAACTTGGAGTGAACCAGATTCTTGTCGGCCTCCAAAAACTCCTTATCGAGTTGTTCTCGTTGTTTGTGCAAGGCTTCCAACGACGCCTTATGTTGTTTCGCGTTGTTGAGTTCTTCGTTGGCGGCCTCATATTTGTTGCGTGCCTCACTCACGCAAGCCTGAACCTTCATCACTCCTTGTCGAGCTTCCTCCGGAAACGCCTCAATTTGTTTTTCAACTTCCGCGGCCTCTCGCTGAACGCCTTCAATGGCCAACTTCGATTCCTGAAGTTTCTTGCTGCGTTCTTCGGTTCCCTTCGCGACGAGATCATCACGCTCTCGCTTCCAACCTCCCCACTCCGACAACAACGCTCGTTCGGCGGGCTCCTTCCAGTGGTCCGGCAAATCTTTGAGCGACTTCGCAAGCGTTTGTTTGCAAAGTTCCAGAGTCGCCGTCTGAGTCTGAGTGTCGCTCTGACATTTGGCGAGTTGCTGCTGCGTCTGCTCTCTTTGCTTGCCGAGTTTGTCGAGCGTTTTTTGGTTTTCGTTCAACGCCCGACGTTGCGAGGCGACGTTTTCCAGGAGTGTTTTTTCTTCCGTCTCCAGTTTCGTATGTTGATCCCGAACCGTTTTCGGATCCTTCGGCAGTTGTGACCGAACGCGGGCCAAATCTTCTTCTGCGCTGGTCTCCTGCCCCTTGAGTTGGTTCCACTTATTCAATTGCGTTTCGGCCTCTCGCAAAGTTCGTCGTGCGTGACTGAGGTCATCAACTTTCTGGCGTAGTTGCGAGAGTTCGTCAAATGCCGGATACGAAGTCGCGAGCCAATCGTCGGGCAGGTCCTCGCTAATTTTGACACGAAAGTCTTGCGGCAACTCGCCGTAAATCCGCCCACATTCTTTGCGAAGCCGATCCAAATCTTTGTTCGCCTGTCCGGCCTGGGCATTGAACTCGACGTATTCGTCGCGCGCGGCCTGGCAAGCCTGATCGACTTCTATATGCTTTTTGCGAAGCTCCTTCTCCTTCTTGGCGGCGTCTTTTTGGGCCTGGATGGCCGCCTTGTGTTCCTGCTCAACCTCCGCCAGTTCTTGCTTTCGCTTGACCTTCTCTTCTTCGATGTGTCCCGGCGTCAGCGCCTGCCCACAAGTTCGACAAACCTTCGCCCCATCGATCATCGAGACTTCTTGCAAATGCTCGCGAGCTTGTTCCAGGAGCGTGCGCATTCGCGTTGCGTTCGCGTCGGCGTCTTCTTTGATCTTGGCTGCTTCGGCGACTTGCTCTGCCAATTCGTCGAGTTGCTCCCGAAGTTTTTTCCCTTTGACTTTGATTTTTTCGCGAGTTTCGAGAGCCGATTTTTCCGACTGCAAAGTCTCCCGGAGTTCCTCGCGGGCTTCGGAAAGTCTCGCGAGTTGTGGCACGACTTGCGAGAGGGCATTTAATTCATCACACCGAACTTGCGCCTTTTCGACTTCCTTGGCCGGACTTTCGGGCATCCGCTTCAACTCATCGCGGACTCGCTTGAGTTGTTGCTCGAGCCGTTCAAACTCTTGCAATTTTTCGAGTTGCCCGGACACCACACGAAGTTCGCCATTGACATCGCGTTGTCGCTTTTCGTCGCGTTCGACAGCGGCTTCCAGTTGTGAGCGACTTTTTCGAGCCTTCTCCAACTCCGCGTCTTGGCCTTGCAGCGTTTCCTCGATCCGGCACTTGTGCTTATCGAGTTCACCGAGTTTTCGCTTCGTGTCGTCGATGCGTCCCCGCTCGCCCATGACGTGCTCGACGACGGGCAAGACAGCTTGCAGTTCCTTGAGTCGGTTGAGATCCCGTTCGATTTCGTCGGCTTCGGCGAGGAGTGCTTCGGTCTCTTTGAGTTGCTTGCGAAGAACGGTGAGCCGGTCTTGTTTTTCTTCGAACTGTTTGGCCTGGACTTCGAGCGTCTGCCACCGCTGCAGCGCGTCCCAGGCTTTCTTCCGATCTGCTTCGACAGTTTCGACGCGGACTTCGGCTTCGTTCAGGTCAATGGCGCTGACTTCGGGCAATGCCGCGCGCCGGTCTCGCAAACTTTTGACAGTCGCATCGCGAACACGTTTGGCTTCGTCGGATCGTTCCGCGAGTTCTCGAAATCGATCGAGATCAACGATTCCCGCGAGGACTTCGAATCGCCCCTTCGCCGCCGAGTCGAGGAGCTTCTCGGCTTTGCCCTGCAGCAGCAACACCGACGACGTGAACGTTTCATAATTCAGACCTATGTTTTCGCGAACCCACCGATCAAAGTCGACTCGCTTGGTCGTATCGGGAACGGCCTCCCATCCATATTTCCCGTTCCCGTCACAAGAGATTCGCTGATAGACTTGCTGGGTCGAACTCGTCCCCCCTCGCGCCTTCCGCCGAAGCGTTCGATGGACCCGGAACGCCTGACCTTCCTGCAGAAAATCGAACTCCACTTCTAGGCTGTCCGACTTTTTATTGATGAGTTCG
The DNA here is from genome assembly GCA_964474955.1 of uncultured Alcaligenaceae bacterium. Classification (GTDB taxonomy): domain Bacteria; phylum Planctomycetota; class Planctomycetia; order Gemmatales; family Gemmataceae; genus CAYRFQ01. The sequence continues at coordinate 5,582 of CAYYUU010000133.1, forward strand.
GAGGCGCCCGTGCTACCCCCGCGATGATGCCCAAACAGAGAATACGTGACGGCATCAAATATGGACGATTTCCCACTCCCGTTCAGACCAGAGAGCATCCACAAGGAAGAGCCATCGAACGACACCTCTTGCTCATCCTTGTAACACAGAAACCCTTTGAGCTTGACCCGAAGTGGAATCATGATTCCTTCTACTGTGGTTGGGTAGACTTGCTTTTGTTTTGTCTTTGTTTTTATTCTTGATGTTGATGTTGCGTCAAAGTCATGCTTCCTATTCTAAGAACACACTCACGACTCTTCACGCATCAGCTCTTCGGCCATTGCCAACACAGCTTGCCGTTCATCATCCGTATGGTTCATAAGTTCCTGTTCAAGATAATCCCGCACAGTCTCTTCAAAACTTTTCGAATGGGCATGTTCTCCTACCGTCAACGACGGACCCAGCGCACTGGTTTCCTGCCATTCCCGGAAATACCAACGCGGAAAAATCTGATCCAATTCATTGAGTATTTGTTCGAGATTATCTTTCCCCGCCGTATATCGAATCTCGAGATTCACCAAATCTTTCTCCGCATCCGGATATTCTTCCCGGAGCCGCGGCAAATCTTCGCTGGGGTTTGTGATTTCGATGGAGTAAATCGGCGTCGCTGGCAACGGTAAAAACGTTGGCTCGCCTTCTCGCCCTTTTGGTCTGATATCAAAAAGCACAACCCCCTTTTGGTCCTTGCGCTCACCTAAATCAAGTCGCTCGATACTACTCGAATATCGAACGTGGGGCATCTCCATAACCATCTGTGGTTGATGTATATGTCCCAGCGCGATGTAATCCAAATGTAATGGTAAATCCGTCTCGTGAAAAATAATGCTTTCTTGTTCACTGATCCGAAATAAGTTCGGCAAAAAAGTCCCTTGCACATGAATGTGCGCTGATAAGATCGTCGGCAACTCCGGATTAAACGCCTCGTCTTCCATCAACCCATTGAGTTTCTTCAGGAAGGCTTCGCGGAGTATCTGGTTCTTTTCCTCCAGGGTGCCAAACTTCTGTGTCTCCTCATCGCGGAGATAACCCTTGGGAAACGGCCACGGCATTTGCAAAAATTGGACTTCCGCTCCATCTTTGCCGACTAAACGAAATAAGTCTGGGTCCGTCGAAAGGTGCAATCGGCCCAACGGTCGAACGTCCCCGATCTTGCTTGTTTCGGGCGACGCCAATGTCATCACGAGATGGAGCGTATCGCAAAACGTCTCGTTGTCGTGATTTCCAGTTACCGCAACGATCGTTCCGCCGCGTAACAAGAACGGCTCGAAGGTGTTCTGAATGTGTTCGATCGAGCCGCGCAAATTGTCCGGACGTGCCAACTCACTGAAGATATCTCCCGCGAGGATCATAACATCAACATCGTGTTCCTCACACAACCCAGCCACACGTTCCACGCTCCGTCGGAGGTCTTCCGTGCGGTCAATTCGTCCCAGTCGGTCGCCCAAATGCCAGTCGGCTGTGTGTAGAAATTTCATAATTGGTATTATCTTGTGCAGGTCCGATTCTGTCGAGGTCAGTAGCCGTTTAACGCACTCACGCGTTGGCGCAGCGTTTGCTTACTCACTGACGTATAATGTCTTTATCGGTTCTCCGAACCATTTCGCCCTGTTTTTCCAGCTTCGTTCTTCAGGTTCCGAACCATGATCGAATACTATTCAGGTTACGACGCCGTTGACTTCCCTTCCGACGGCACGTACATGTCCGACGCGGCACCATACCATTACGCCGGGATCAACAACAACTCGGCAGTCGTCGTCTGCTTCCACGGGTTGACGGCAACGCCCTACGAGACACAATCCATCGGGCGCGCCTGTTTGGAGAACGGAATCGATGCCGTCGCTCCGTTGCTGCCCTATCATGGAATCGCGGACCCCAAGGAAGCGTTCCAGGGGTTGAAACGAGTCAAGTATCACGACTGGATGGATGCAGCTCGGGCCGAGATCGAAAAGAGTCTGGAACGGTACGAACACGTGTTCGTCTACGGGCAGTCGATGGGTGGGTTGTTGGCCTTATTGATGGCGAGCGAGTTACCGGTGCGAGCATGCGCCGTGACGGCTCCGGCCTTGGTCTTGCCGTTGACCGTCCGAGCCTTGACCAATCTCGTGGGCTGGATGCATTTCAAGGTGAACAAACCGGTTCATCTGCGAAAGATTTTCCATCCGCAATACCCATTCCAGCACTTCCGCGCCGTCCGCCAAACCGCGTTGTTGGCGAAACTCGCGAGACGTCAGTTGCGGCTGATCGACAAACCAGTCTTCGTGGCCCACTCCCGAAAAGATCCTTTGATCCGACCGAAAGCCGTCAGTCTCATCGCCCAGGGGTCGCTTGGTCCAATGGAAATCCGTTGGTTCGATCGATCCGGCCACGCTCTCCCACTCGACGTGGACAAAGAAGAGGTGGCCAGCGCGATCGGAAATTTCTTCGCTCGAGAACTCGAGTCCCCGCGAATCTTGGCTCAAGCTACTCCATGATGGCCTGAATCGGAGTTCCTTCGCAAAGCGTCAAAGGCCGATTGAGTCGATCGCGAAGTTGCATTTCGTGGTTGATTCCCAGCCGATTGTAAATCGTCGCAGCAACGTCCGCCGGTCGTGTCGGTTCGGTCGCCGGATACGCCGCATAGCGATCGCTCGAACCGTGGACGACTCCTCCGCGAATTCCCCCGCCCGCCAACACCGTCGTGAAAACATGCGCCCAGTGATCACGACCATCACGCCCGGCTCCCGCGCCACCCACGACACGCTGACCGACTCGCGGTGTCCGACCAAATTCGCCCGTCCAAACCACAAGCGTTTCGTCGAGCATTCCCCGTTGGTCGAGATCTTCGAGTAGCGCCGTGAACGCCAAATCAGTCGCCGGACATAGCCGCTCTTTCAAGTCGATGAAGTTTCGATTGTGCGTGTCCCAATAAACACTCACATTCTTGATCCCGTCGTTTTGCCAAAAGACAGTAACAAGCGGCACTCCCGCTTCGACGAGTCGGCGAGCTTGTAACACAGCTTGTCCGTGGATGTTTCGTCCATACCGATCACGCACCCGGTCGGGCTCGCGAGACAAGTCGAATGCTCGCGTCACCTGCGGATTATTCAAGATCGAAAAGGCTCTTGTGTAATTGGTGTTCATCCCAACAACTTCGGGATGCGATTCGAGTCCGCGTCGTTGATTCTCAATTTGGCTCAACAGCGTTCGCCGACGCTGCAGACGAGTCTGCGGCACGTCCGCTTGCAAACTGAAATCGGCCACGCGATACATCGGCAAATTCGCGTTCTCGTCAATCCGCATAGGGTTGTATCTCGGTCCAAGCCAACCCGCAGCTCGCCCGTGCGATTGTTCGACGAACCGAGGAGCACTCGTATTGGTAACCGGCATCTTTGGCATCATCGACACAAAAGGCGGAAGCGGCTCTCTGCCACGTCCCAGATACGACATGATCGCACCATAATTCGGCCAATCCTCCGAAGCCGGCGCTCCACGGTTCGGCACTCCGCGCCCGGTCAAAAGATAATGCGTCGCGGTCGTGTGGTTCACATCATCGTGCGTCATCGAACGAATCACAGCGAGCTTATCCGTATACTGAGCGATCCGCGGCATGTGCTCACAAATCTGCAGCCCTGGAACCTTCGTCGAGATTGGTCGAAACTCACCTCGATACTCACTTGGGGCATCGGGTTTCATGTCCCAAGTGTCCTGTTGAGTGGGACCACCCCACATGAACAAAATTATGCACGCCTTCGCGCGTCGCGCAGGTCGCTCGGTATTGGCCTGAGCTTGCCCCTGAAGCAATTGCGGCAATGTCAATCCGTAAAGGCCCAACGTCCCCGCCCGAAGAAACTCGCGGCGGCCCATCTTTGTCGTCTGGAGATAATCGTTGCAATGTGTTGGTTTCATTAGGTCTGTTGCCGGTTTTCAAAATAAATATTCTTGACGAAGGTGGTTCCGCTTGTCGCCGTCTTCTAAGTGATGAGATTGCCCCACTCCTTGCACTCAGGTCACAACATCGGTCCTTCGACATCATCAAGTGTCGGGATCTGTTCCACCGGAATGTTGATACGAATCGAACGAGCCACACCCGGTTCTTTGGTGATCAACCCCAACTCTGCGAGCTTCATCACCATCCCGTGGACGGCAGGAGGTGTGACTCCGAAATACCTCTGCAGATCGCTCTCTGCCGGTGCTCGTCGGTTCAACTTCGTGTACAGATATATGAACGCCAAAAACTGTCCTTGCCTGTGGGTAAACGAGGGTTTTTGCGAGGGCGTTTTGGTCGAAGACTTTTTGCCGGTAGGTTCAGCTTTGGCTGACTTCGAACGTTCCTCCGCCGCTTGCTTCTTCTGCGGCACGAAGGTCAAATACTCAGGAACGAGATCGTACTCGTCACAGAAAAATTCAATGATGTCTTCCACCAACGGAATCGATTCGGGAACTAACCCAGTACCATGACCCGAATTGTAACGCTCGGCATAGTCCCGAGCCGTTTGGTACACCCAATAGCCAGCCTCACCGGGACGTAAAAAACACTGTAAGGCTTTCTCGACGACCAACAAGTCTTTATCTCGGATGATTCGCACCACGTTCGATTTGACTCGTCGATATTCATTCTGTTCCGACTTCAACTGCCACCACAACTCCCGGAGATGCTCTCGATTTTCCTCGCTGGGATTCTCCATCCATTCCCGCATTCCCGACAAAGCTTCGTTCATCATTTCTTTGTGTGCGATAGCTTCTTCGGACTTTTTCTGTTCCTGCTCCACTCGTTCCAAAGTTTTCCGGGTCAAGTGAAGAGCCAAGCCATTCGCCATCTCGGGTTCATCACACAAAGTCTTGAGACTGGTAAGACGAGTGACGTTAACACACTGGAGGTAGTCCTCGCGAATATCCTGAGGAATTCGTGCAAGTTTCCGTATTTTGTCGAGAGTCTTGCGAGGGATCGATTCGCTCATGGTCTGCGTGTGCCTCATCGTTAGTTTTCGGGAAGGTTGCTTTTCGCAGAGCGAAAACCAACCTTCCGTTCGGGAGCCGCCAGACAGAATCCTTATCGCTTCGCCCGGATCGCCTCGGCGTACATCAACTCGCCGTTGAATCCATTATAATACTGGAACACAACTTGGGGATGCGGAAATGCCACCCACCGATCTTTCCCTTTTACCTGTGGATTGTTCAACACATTGTTGACTTGCACCACACAATATATCGGTTGATGCCTGAGTTTCTGCGGCGTATCATTCCGAAAATACGTTGACCAGCGCACATCACATTTCCGGCCACGCGAATTGAACATCCCCGTCGCTGGACGATTCCCTTCGGAACTCGCAGGATGGTTCCGCGAGTTGTGCGGTCCGCTCGCGAATTCCCACACGTTATCCGTGATCTTGATGACAAAACTATTATGCAGGTCTCCCGTCAGCACAAAAACCGGAGCCTTCATCTAGTCCCAGAAATTGATGAGCGTTTCGCGTTCGTCCAAAAACACAGTCCACGCATC
>CAYYUU010000134.1:0-11098 GCA_964474955.1 uncultured Alcaligenaceae bacterium
ACTCCCCCAGGCTTGCAACAGACCGCCGGGCGTGTGCGGACCTTCATCCGAACGTTGCTCGACTCCCAAATGACCCACGCGCCGACAATCACGGACGAAACCACGGCCGCCCTTAGGAATTCACGCCTTGTCTCGCTCATCGCCTCAACCCTCCCTCGGAAACTCTCTTCGTCCATCAGCCAAACAACAGCCACCCTCCCCAGCCCAGCAGTGCCGCAAAGATGACTGCCGCCACTGCCTGCCGTGCTAACAGTCCAAAAGCGAAGATCCACGACTTTTCTCGTGCGATGGTGAGCGCCGTCACCAGGCAGGGCAACAGCACGCCGGCCAGGTACACCGCCGTCAGCACTTGCGTCGAAGTCATCGGCGAAACCAACTCAGCCCTGCCCTCGCCCTCACGCAGGAAGAGGAGGATGCCGTCCTTGCGGATCGACGCCAGGACGACCGGCAGCGCCGCATCAACCGGCAGTCGAAAGATGCCCATCAACGGTCCGAGCAGACCAGCCGTCCTATCAAGGACACCCAGCCACGCCAACAGTGAGGCAACCAGGGTGATCAGGAAGAACACCGGCAGCGCCTGGAAGAAGAACTGCCCAAGCGTTCCACGTGCCTCGGCCCACAGGGCACGCCAGCGTGGCCATTCGACGAAAACCCGGCCCCGCAGCACGATCACGTTGAGCGGAGAAGTTGCCTCGCGAGGAGCGGTCAGGCGGAGGTAGACCAAGGTCGTCAGACCCAGATAAACCAGGAACGGGACGACCAGCCAAGGACGACCGCAAGCAGCGAAAACGGCCAACGTCGCGGGGAACTGGTACGAGCAGGCCGCGCCGAAGGCAATGGCCGAAATGGCCGTCCCACGCGAGCAATCGGAGCAGGCCCGGGTGCTGATCACCGCCGGCACGTTGCAGCCGAAACCCATCATCACCCGCACTACGTCGCGTCCCGTCAGGCCAAACGGCCGGGCAAGGGGGTTCAGCGCCACGTTAATGCGATCCACTACTCCGCTGGCCTTGTATGCTCCGAGCAGGAATGCGTAAAGCAGCACCGTCGGGACTGCCCATACCAGCAGCAGCGGTCCCATCGTCACCAGCCCGTAACGCCCCGCCAGCAACTCATTCCATGGCTGGGGCCAGCTCCGCAGCGAGTCGGCCAGCGGCTTGCAAACGTTGGCGACGAGAGGATCGAGCCAGCCAGCGACCTGGTTCGCGAACCCAACCGCCAGTACCGCCGGTAGCAGCAACAGTATCAACGCAAGTACCGGACCAACGAATCGATGCTCCATCCAGCCCGGTGGCGGCTCGATCCTCCAACCAACAAGACCTTTGGGCGGCTGGCCCGTGAAGGGCAGCGGCTCGGCGAGTGCAGCCAGGATCTCTCGGCGACTCTGGCCGCCTAGTCGCCTCGCATCCACGGCGAACAATGGAACGCTGAGTTCGGCCCGGAGTCGCTCGAGTGCCTCCGCCGCTCGCGGGGTGGCATGCACCCTGTCCCAGTGGGTGATCACAACCGCGCCCCGCTTGTCGGCCAACAGTGGCATCAGGTCGGCCAGATCGTCGTCGAGGTGAGTTGCCTGCACAACCAACAGGACCGACTTCTCTTCCCCAAGGCGCTCCAGAGCAGCACGTGTCGTCGCCGTGTCTGAACTCTGTAGGATGCCGGGCGTGTCCAGGAACGTCCAGCCGTTGGCCTCGTAACGCTCGACCGCCACGGTCGAGCCCCCGTAGTTGGCAACCGCCGCTGATCGGCCGGTCAGGGCGGACACCAGCGCCGATTTGCCGACGTTCTCTTTGCCAACAACAAGGATGGTATGCGTGGTGGACGGCGCTAACGCGGTCTGGTCCATGAGCTTTCTTTTGGTTTCGGGAAGAAGCAAACTCGAACAGGCACATCGGGACGATCATCAAGCATCGACGAGTTCGAGCACGACGTTGCTGATGTGAGTCACGAACGACCGGCCAGCCGAGGGATCTCTGATCAACACATACCCGCTGCTAACGCAGTACTCCACTGATGCCTCGGAGACCTCCGAGCGGGGTTCAATGATGGTGGCCTTGGCAACCGACTTTTGCACGGTTGTGGCGAAATGCTGTAAATCTGCTTGACTCATGCTTATTTCCTTTTGGTAGGTGTTGGTGATGGACAAAGCTAACATTGTGCGTCGTTCGAATTAGATCGGCATCGGCCTGCGAGACGCCGTCCTTGGGAGTCGGCTCCAAGGGCGCGTTGCACTCGGGGTCGACCAGCGTCGTCAGCTCGGCGTCGTGGCCTGCGAGACGTTCTGAATCTGATTACCTAGGATGCTGTACGTCGCCACGATGGGCAGCTTGCCTGGACGCCACGCATTATTCAAGCAGGCATGATCAGCGATACCCATCGAATAATCACAAGTTCCATGCCGAACCTCCTCGGTTCGGGCGAACGAGCGGTCAGCCACAGCGAAGGCAGGCCGTTCTCGCCGCTGTCACTTTTTACCCTTCTCGCGAAAGGACGATCAACAGTCGGCACTGCCCGGCGCTCGTCTCGAAGGCATCGGGCCGTTCCTTGCCCGAGTCCGCCTCAGTGTAGCAAAACGTCAAAGTGTCGCCGTTGAGCTTGTAAATGGCCTCCCACTTCTTGTCGAGCAATAGCCCCTCGTCATGTTGCATGTCCATCATCTTGATTTTCTTGCTCAAGTCGATGGTGAAGTTGCCCTACAACTCGTCCATCCCGGCGTGGATCGTGAAGAGGTTATCCTTGATGACCAGTTTGTTGCCCTTAATGCGGCTGAGGTCTTCGCCGTCGCGCTCCGCCGACTTCACGATCCAAGTACCTTGCAGCGCCTTGGTGTCCTTCTTGAAGGAGTCGGCGGTCTCCTTGGGCTTGCCGTCCGCCACGACGACGAGAGTCAGCGAGGAACCCCTCGGTTCTTCCAGGTTGGCCGATGGGAGCCAACCCGTCGCGTCGTGGAAGCCGTGCGTGGTCAGCCTGATCTGCTTGAGGTTGTTCTGGCAACTCGTCCTCGCAGCTGCCTCGCGGACCTTCTGGTCGGCGGGCAGAAGCAGGCCGATCAGGATCACGAAGGTTGTGATGACCACCAGAAACTCGATCAGCATGAAAGCGGATCGCGAGTTCTTCCGAGTCATGTCTTCTCCTTGTTGGGAGCGAACGTGTGTTGTGAACCTACTACGTCACTAAGGGGTCTCGGCTCACGGCGACAGAACCTCGTGCATGCCGAGCGCCATAAGCGCCGCGGCGACCGCGCTGAGTGCCAGCACGACCGTTCCCCAGCCACGCAGCGCCTTGATTTGCCACCACATGAACAGCCCCGAGACGCCCCAGAACACCATTGCGAAGACCATTACGTCCACGAACAACGCCCAATACCAGCGCACGCCGCCGTCGGGTGGATAGCCGTGTGACAGGTGAAGGCGCAGCAGGAACCGGCGTGTGGAAAGAGCCGCCGAGGGCGCGTCGGCGGGCCTGCCGTCGACGCCACCTTGCTGCGGCTGGTATCTCACCCGCCAGACCTGGCCGTCCGCCTCCATGTAGAACGTCAGGTCCGGCAGCGTCCCAACGACCGTCGCCTCGTGGGCGTCAAGTCCGAGCTTGTTCAGCACTGCGGGCGTCCCTCCCTGGAGGCGATCCGGCAGCGACGTGGCCGTGCGAACGCCGGACTTCGCGGCAAACGGCGCGGGTTTTTCCTCCGGGAGCTTGTGCTTCGCGCGGACGTAGCCCGAGCCGTCGGGCAGTTCGACGACGACGCTGTGTTCGACGCCCTGGCCGCGCGCATTGAGCAGCACCCGGCTGCGGGCGAACGCCGCGTCCTGAGGCCGGACGAGCCGATAGGAACCGCCCTTTTCGTTGAGGGCCGAGACGACCTCCTCGGCCAATGCCGCCGGCCTAGGCAAGCCTGCCAGAGGCGTGCCGCGCACGTCATCGGGGCCGAACGTCCGCGTCGGTTGGGCGGGGAAGGCGGTCGGATGGTTGAACAGGAAGCCCGACACCCCGTAGAGCAGAGCCCACGGCAAGAGGAACAGGCCCAGGTACAGGTGCAGTCGGCGAACCCAGTGCAGAACACGCCTGGAAAGCGGTCGAGGGCGCGGAGCCGGGGCCAACGTGTTGGTGTCCGGTGAAACGGGTTCGGGTTCGATGCTCATGGTCAAGGCCTTGTCGGGGTGTGGCAATCGAGTTCTACTTTGTGATACGACAGCTAAGTGTCGATGCTCCACTAGGGGTGCGAAATGGACCGCTTTTCTTGTTTGTCAGTCGTCCGTCTCGCGGCTGCCTGGATTCGCATTTCAAAAGTTCGCCGCCCGTAAAAGCGCAGAGCGCTGGCCCGCAAAGATCGCCGCCCCCTCCGGTGCCAAGTGCTCGAAGCGGTGCAGTGTTAGTGCCGCCGGCATGTGCAGGTTCGCGCTTGCCGCGTGACAGCTACGCACCCAGTGAATCAGCTCGTCGCACAGAGCGTCGCCTTCCAGGCCACCAAACGAAACGTATCGTTCGGGTAAGATCACACGGACCCGGGCACCGAGATGGTCGACTACAACGTGTGGTTGAGCATCTCTTCCTTCCAGAGCCGCTTCAAGCGCTCGATTGCCCTGCCGACCTGCCGCGATCCGCGCTCTCGCAGTAGCCCAGGCAGAACACCAATTCGGCCTTGACTTGCCCCTTGTCGTCATTTGCACAGTGACACCTCCGAAGACAACGGCGAAGGCGACGGTACTGCATAGCGCAATGGCCGCACTCCACGTGTGTGCGCCAGGTGCTGTCCAACGACCTCAGTAACAATCGCGTTCAGCATGTCTCGCACGCCTCCTTGCAGCACGACAGGTCGTCGAGGAACATGCCCTTGCTGCGGTACACGGCCACCACCTCGGCGGTGTCGATGCCCAGCCGCTCGGCGATGGCGTGGGCGACGACAGCGAAGCGCTGGCGAAACTTGTAGATGAAGCAGAAGATGACCTGGTCGTGCCACACCTGAGGGCCAACCAGGAAAAGGCCTGGCGTCCGAGTCGATTCGTCGTCGGTGGTGAGCTTCGCCTTGCCTTCGTGCCAATCGAACAAATCCTCAATCAGAGTGAGGCTGGATGCGAACCCGGTCGCCAGGATCGGAGCCTGCCGTGTGTACAGCGACCGGCCATCATCGGTGGTGACGACGAATCCGTTGGTGGTGCCGAGGAATCGGCGGCGCCTCTCGACCGCCGTCACACGCGCCGGCCCGACAAGCTCCAGCTTTCCTCTGTCCAGGGCACCTTTGAGCCGGTCGCGGGTGAACGGTGACAGCGAGACGCTCGGGTCCTCGTCCTTGGAATCCCAAACAGCCTTGCCGTCGAGCACAGTCACTTTCTTGCGGTTGACCGTGAGGTGGACGGCCGCGTCGATCCCACTCTCGTAGCCGCCGATGACGACAAAATCGTCTCCCTCCAGGTCACGCCAAGAGCCGACGCGGGAGTTGTGCAAGCACAGTTCCGCCCCCGGAAAGCCACCCGTCTTGGGGTATTGGAATTCGCCCGCCGCCCAGACGACGAACTTTGCCCGCACTTCGCCGCCCGACGTGTGAAGCACAAACTTGTTGCCCTCACGCCGCACCGAACGCACGTCGACGCCCTCCTGTACGGGCAACTCCAGGAGTCTCGTGAACGCCTGGAGAAAACGCGCGTACTCCTGGCCGCTGGGGTGCTCCCTGCGCAGGTGCTGTGCCGGTGAGATGCGCAGGCCGAAGGAGTTCATGTCCAGCCAACCGAATTGGTTGCTGTTGAACGACGGTGTGATGAAGCGCATCTCTTCGGGCCAACGGGCGAAGGATGCGCCGACCTCATTGCGTTCCAATATGGTGACGCGCGGGTTGCCGAAGTGCGTGAGGGCGTAAGCGGTTCCAATGCCGGCCGGTCCCGCGCCGACGATCACCACGTCCCAGGCCTGATCTGTCTCTGTCATTTGGTGCTCCTTAGCAGTCCAAGATTACGCACAGCCGCTTGCCGCCGGACGGCACCTCCGGTGAGCGGTGATGAATGGAGTCGAGATGGGTGGGGTGCTTGTGGCCCTTGAGAAAGACGAAGGAGAACAACGGCGCGGACTGGATCTGCTTCAATGCGGAGCTGTGGACGTACTCGGTGGTTGGGCCATGGTAGGTCGTCACCAACCGAGTTCGCACGTTGTCGCAATGGAACTTAGGGCAGGATTGCTTGTCTATCACCTCGACTCGCAGCGAAGCTTCTTCTACGCTAAACTGAGCCAAAAAACTGCGACTCAGATCGACGATGTCCGAAGCAAGCGCTTTGTTGGCGATCAACAAGGCGTCGAGCGCCTCTGTAACGCGAGCCTCTACGCATGAGTTCGTGACCTCAGACCGCCAGTCCAGGACCCGGGCCGTTGCAATGGCGTCTGCGATACCCAATAGCGGTTCCCGCTCCACGATGAGGATGTCTTCCCCGGCACATTCGAAAGTGGCAACTTCCTCGCCATCCCAGGCCGTGATCTCCCCTAGAGGTGATCGAACGCTTGCTGTCATGTCGTGGCCCTTTTGGTGTTTGCGATGAAAGATCGCTTGTTCGTTAGTTTTACTTTGTTATACCGATTTGCAATAAATGTAACTGCGCGAGACAGTATCGGCAACCCCGGCGCGATATTATCATCAAGAAAAATCCACTTTCGGGTTGGTCGGGAGAAAAGGCATGAAGTAGGCGTGAGCGTGATTCTTTATTCCGGAACTGGAATGATGGACTGGAGGAGATCGTACAGTTGGGAACCCAACTTATCGCACTTGTTCTGCATCCAAAAAGGAATTGGTAACGGTTGCCAACTCCCAACTTTTTTATTCTTCATCTCTCATAGGTCGAAACCGATTGGAATTCTCAGATGAATACCCAAAGTGGGTGGTATCTACGATCCGTATTGGATAATTATTTCGGTTCTGCAACTGGACGAGTTTCCCGAACGCGGTACCCACATCCTCGAACGGTTTCGATGAAGGACTTATCGCCAAGTTTGCGGCGGATAGTTTTCATATGGACGTCGATGGTGCGTTGGCGGATCAACTTATTCTCCGCGAAACAGGCATCGATGAGTTGCGGTCTGCTGAAAACCCGACCGGGCTGACTAAGAAGGCACCTCAATAACCGAAATTCTGTCGGGGTCAAGGAGGTGTCGCGGCTATGAACACTTGCCTGATCTCGACGCAGGTCAAGTGTTACGCCAAGGTGTTCCAGGACGTCGGTGTGTTCCGCCTGGTAATCTACCCGGCGTTGAAGTGCTTTAATTCTGTGCAACAAGATCAAGGAATTGAATGGTTTCGTGACGTAATCATCAGCCCCGAGAGCGAAACCAACCACCTGATCAATCTCGCTGGACGCGGGAGACAACAGCACAATCGGAAGGCCTCGGGTTTCATTACGCGCCCGAAGTTCACGACAGATATCAAGCCCATCGCCATCGGAGAGTACTCGTCCTAATAGGAGTAAGTCGGGTCTTCGCATTTCTACTTTGCGAAGACCGACTTGTCCCGCGTGAGCAATTGTGACCTGAAATCCTTCTTGTTCGAGATATTCTTGGAGCGAATCGGTGAGTTGACGGTCATTTTCAATGATGAGAATTTGGGATCGAGGCATTTGAGGTTGTTCCTCCAACATATGGAAAGCTGTCATGGCAGAAACCTCCTGTTGCTTGACAGCTTTGAATGGCTCACTCATTGAGCCAATGTGGAAAAATAGGTCAACTGAGTTCAAGGCGTGGGAGCAAGAGCCTTCATTCTGATCACGAAAGCATTGTCGGGTTCGGGAGTTGGGTAGGGTGTCCTGTCCTTGATTTAGAGGTAGGACTGATGAGTGACGACGATTTTCCACGAAAGCCTCAACCCCGTTCAATTAGAGAACGGAAGTTTATCACTATCCGTTCGAGATCTCTGGCAACTGTGTGAGTCTCTTTCGGATCTACTCGCCTTTTTTATCTTTTTTCTTCTTGTTCTGTTTCTGCATTTTTGGCTGTCGCCAGTTCAGGACCACGACCTGGGGTTGCCCTGGGGCTTTGGCGCCGACCTGGAATTTGTAGCTCGGAGACTTGGTGCGGACGACTTGTTTCAGTTTGAATCCTTCCACGAATTCTTCTTCGCTGAGACAGTAGTCGAAGACAGGAGTGCCGTAGTGCATGGGAAAAACAGCATACCGCGGCTTGAGTTGTTTGACGACGGCAATAGCTCCTTCCCCATTGATGGTGTAGATACCGCCCACGGGAATCATCACGATGTCGACATTTTTGATGATGTTCTTAATGTGGCGAAGGTTCGTTTTGGTCAACCTGTGCCCCAAGTCCCCGAGGTTGATAATGCTATACCCATCCACGCGAACGACCGTCAGGGCATTTTTTCCTCGCTCTCGGCCTTCGACCTCGTCGTGATACGTGGCGACCATGTCGATTTGGACGTCCTTGATCTTTTTCTTCTTGACGAGAGTCCACCGTTGCATCTTTTCACCGCCTTGGACTCCGACCAACGTTTGCATCTTGGGTCGTGGTTTGATGCGGGTTTTGACTTGGCTGTGGTCGTTGTGGTTATGTGAGACGATCACAATATCGGCCTCGACGGATTGTTTCTCGGCCCCATACTCATCGATCATGTGTGGATCAAATACGATTTTGGTCCCCTTGCTCGACGTGACCTGGAACATTGCGTGAGCGAGATACTGCACGGTCAAAGCGGGCTTCTTCTTTTCTTGCTTGTCTTTGCCTTTTTTTTCTTGAGCCGCCGGTGGCATGGCCAGCACTACCAAGGCCAAACAGGGTACGATCAAGGTTAACAACATAATACGTTTCATGGAAAGTTCTCCGTTCGATTACTGGCGATGAGTTTCCTTGGGACTGGTTGGCTGGGTCCAGCGAAGTGACAGTTTGCTTGTTATTCTGGAGTTACGGAGGTCGTGCCTCTGTTGTCTTTGTGTGTCGAAGTGCGGCTGGATGAGTTAGCCGCACCTTTTCCCCGCCGAGGCGACCCAGGTGCTGCATTGGAGCCGCACATGGCCCAGAGTGAGCAGGAGGATGTCCGCCAATCTTGGTCAAGTGTCCACTATCTGGGAGCATTCGGTTACATGAAGATGGTTGTTATTTTCGCTATGACCAATCGAATCCCGGTTCCTGCAGCTCCGGGTTATACGATGGTCCGGACCTGTGCACCTGAGTCAACCTTGCCCTGTTCCCGTCAAGATTCCGCAGGCAACGAGGATGTATCGCTGCTGTGGGCGAGAAGGACTCGATCGGTGCTCCGGAAGTAACGAAAATTCCGGAAGTGCAACGTAATTCTGGTCTTACGGGGTGTCCGTCGCCCCACAGTGGAAACCGATTCTGGGAGATCCCAATCGGTCTTCTCGACTACGAGCAATTTCGGAAAAAACTGGCGTCCAATCTTCCCCCATGTGAAGTGCCAGACCTCAGTAGTCAGCAAGGTACTTTTGGGTTTCGACCATGTTTTCTTCTGGACACGCCGGAGAAGTGTCTTCCCAAGGGCTTTCTGGTGGTACTCCATCTTTGTCCATGCTGCTTGCCCTCGGGACCGAGTATGCTTGGCCGTGACGTTACCATTCTCGATCCGAAGACGGGTCCCAAGAGGGTTGTTTCGACAAACTACTAAGCAAGGAAGGCCTCGCTTGTTCTTTCGAACAATCATCCATTTAGCAGTGTCGGCTAGATCGCATAGTTGATGGTTGATGAACTCCTGCAGGATTGGCTGGATGAGTTTGCTGTGTTTCTGGTTAAGGTGTTCGATCGCGATCAGGCCGGTCGGGTGGACCACAATACGGGCCAGATGGGACGTTTTTCCAACATTGACCTTCACATCACAAACGAGTCCCCCAAAATGTGTGTGTGCTCCTCCATCCCGAACACATTGATTTGAATTCCTGTTGTCTGCCTGGACGTATTCGCTGAAGCCAGCGAAGAAAACCAACCACATCAGAAAACCAGTCATTCGGCTCATTTCGAGACTCTCCGCGGCTGTCGTGTGAGAGGGAATTAGATGTCGCCTTTGCGGGCACCAGTTTGGAAAAGTCGCGGTGCATTGCTCCCAGGTAATGCGGGAGATCAATGAACAAACTCCCGTCCATCGTTTTTTGCCAGGACTCACCTTTCATCCAGGCAATCTCATGCGGGTTTATGCCATGAATTTGTGCTCCCAGCAGCACAAGTCCCGACAACATGTCAGGGACTTGACCATTGATGGGTGGGAGTATATTCGAATCCTTCTGATCATTTCTAACTCACTCGGTGGCCTGTTCGTGGGAGCGGAAAATCGGTCGAAGGAACCCCAACCGGCCTGGAAGGCCGGGCACAAGATCCTCAACACGCTCCAATTTCAGCAGGAAACGCGATTGCTTTTTCACAGACTTCATCAACTCAACTTGGGAGGCCAGTTCCTCGCAATAAATGTCAGACTCTTCTTCTCGTGGGAAGGCCGTCAGTGCTTACCAGTGGTATCGTTTGGTTGTGTTGTTCTTATCTGCAGATCCGCTTGAGACTTTCCACGGGAACAGACAGCCTTGCCTCTGTGAGTTCTGCCGAAACAGCAACCCAGACAGAAAAGTACTTGGCCGACTGATTGCTTTCTGGTGCGGAAGTTCGAAGAGCGGGCCATGAATTCTGAGGCTCAGTTTCGTAAAATTAAGTTATACGACCGTATTACCAAGTTATACCAAAGTGACGTTTCCAAACAAGATGCTCTCCGAAAATTTGTCCGATGTCATGGCCTTGGGTCGCCAACAACTCGCGCAGCCTTTCGTAGTCGTTGTGGCTCACCGTACAGGGTCGCTCACCTCTTCCCATGCTCGCGGGCGACGGAAAAGCCAGAAATCACTCGACTCTGTATCCCGGTACGGAGTGTATACTTCAGACATCGAAAACCACGATAAAGAATCGATGAGCGTTGGTGTCGGTTGTGTCACCAAAACGAAAAGTTTTTGGAAGTCCAACCCCCAAGGTTGGTACTCCTCAAGACGGTCGTTCTCCCCAAACTACCGTTCCATCGTGGACGATAGAACAGTCAACAGTTGAGAGTTGTTCATGCCTCGGAAATCAAAGAAGTCCGAAAAAAAGAAAGTTGTGGCCTTCAAGGTTGAAGAAGAACTCGCCCAATTTTTCG
>CAYYUU010000135.1:0-10961 GCA_964474955.1 uncultured Alcaligenaceae bacterium
GATGAGGGGTTCCGGCCACTCACAAACTTGCGGTCTCAAAGTGAACGTGGTTTAGCCCGGATGAGGTCCTGTTGGCTGCTGCGGTCGCTCTCTTACCCGACCGTGCAGAGGACATCCTTTTGATCAAGTTATACAAGAATGATGGTCAGACCATTCGCTACTGGGAAGCCTGGGCGTGGGACGACGACAGGAGAGTTGTCGTTCATTGGGGCACGCTCGGGCACAATGGGGAGACCCGCGAACTCCATCTTGAGAGGAACCAAGACAGCGAAGAAATCATTTCGCGAGAAAGCGAGAAGCCGCGCGCGGAAGGATTCCAAGAGATTCCATTGGAGGCCCACGCGACCGTCGTCGTCCAATACCGAACTGAGCAGTGGGATTCGAGCGAGGATCCCGACAAGCCGAACTTTGTGGCCGTCGTCGTGGAAGACGCCCTGAATGATTGTTTGGGATGGACCGGCAATGGTCATTGTCAAGGCAGTGAAATCGGCAGTGGCACGATAAACGTTATCTCATTCGCAGTCGATCCGTACCTGGCAAAAACTGCGATCGTTCCCGCCTTGAAACAAGAAGGGTTGTTAGAAGGGGCCGTGATCGCTTTCCGCCGAGGTGAGGAACCTTATACTGTCCTTTGGCCGGAGGCTTTTGCGGCGGAGCTTCTTCTGCATTTGCGAGGTACGTGAGGAGTGAACAACAAGCCGCAAACACCCCTGACCTTTCCAAACCAACAGTTGCCCCAAAATGAAGAATATGCCTACAATGAGGGGGTTGTAAGGGAATGAGCGGAAGTAGGTCTGCTCGGCAGGCCTCGCACTTGTTTTTTCTCCTGCCCCCCTCTTATGCTGTTCTGGAAATGCCAGGTCCGGTCGAGGATGAAGGATTGGCGAACTATGTTTAGATCACCGCGCAGCCCCTACCCCACCGAGATTCTGTACATTACGTTTTGCACAATTCAATTCCGTCACGCCCAAGCCCAACAAACATTTCGTCATCGGTTCTTCAAGGAAGCAATCCGTTCGTGTGGGCTGAGCTACGGAGGGAACATCCTTCGGGGGAACGAGTGGTCCGGCGGAGCCGTTTCGCGATTGCCGAACCAGGCTGTCACCCACGCCCAAGCTGATCACGTCCTTCGGTGGCTTCGCCAACAACCCGAAGTCGTGAGTTGCCACGTCGGAGCCGGCAGTTGACCGACTGTTGCAAGTATTTCTCTTTCCCGTTGGCAAGATAGAAAACGTGGAGTTTGCTGAGACATGTCCAATCCGAGCCAAGCGGGAAAGTTTCAACTTCGATTGTTCGAACGCATCGTCGCCCAGCGGTTCGTGCTGCTTGGCGCGGGCATCGGCATCTGTTTGCTCGGTGTGGCTACGATAATCGTTCCGTGGTTGGTGATCGAGTCGGTGTTGTGGCTCGCGGGTGTGTTGTGGCTTTGTAGCGCCGCCCTGCGGTGGGTCCAGTGGGGTATCGGTCGCTTTCGAGGCGGCAAGGAAGTGCGAGGGATCGGGCCGATCTTGTTGCACTCGGCGCTCGATGTGGTGATCGGGCTGATCTTGATTTACCAAAGGGAAAACGCGGCGTGGGTGACGGCGGTTGTATTGGGAATAGCGTTGGTCGCCGACGGCCTCGTCCAAATCTGGCTGGCCCTTCGTCACAACAACGTTCGGCACCGCACGATCTTATTCTTGAGCGGATTTCTGACGGGTGGATTGGCGATCGCTGCTGTCGTGTGTTGCTTCGCGAATGGCGAGATCGCCCGAGACATATTGGCCACGGTCATCGGCGTCAAACTGCTCTCGTTTGGCGGCATCTTGATTTTCATGGCCGCGACGACACACACCGACCCTCAACTCTTGACGTATGGTTGTTGTCCTCGCCGCGATGAGAAACCCGTTGCGGGTGAAGCCTACGCGGTGTTCATCGGCAACGCATTCCATCTCGGGCTGTACATAGGCGAAAACACAATCGTCGATTTCCGAGACGACAACCTCGTCCACAAGGTCACGTGGGAACAATTCTTGATCGGTCGTGACCCAGTTCACTGGGAATACCCCGACCTCGAAAACGTTCCCGTCGAAGAAGTTCGGAAAGCCGCACTCGAGGAAGTCGGCAAGACTCACCAATACAACTTCATCCACTTCAATTGCGAAAGTTTCGTCGTCTGGATCAAATCTCTTCGCAAGACGACCGTTTCGAAATACGCCCAAATCTCCCTGACGATGGACACCGTGACGCGATACCCGTTCCTTGGCACGGTCGTCGAACTGTATACACGAATCACCGAATGGTTCGCGTTCCACCTCGGCGGAACGTTCGGCAAGCACGTTTCGCGAAACATTCGTCGCGTCAGTTCGCTCACAGCCGCGTGGCTGCTCTACGGATCGCGACAGAAACAACTCGAAAAGACCGACCATGTGACCGGACCAGAAGACAAACCGACGTCGGCGAGTGATCCGTCACCGACTTCGGCTTGATTTTTCTTCATTTTATCGGGCTTGCGTCTTGCCGGTTTTCGCTTTCGATTGCGCTTTCCCACGACCGTCACTCCGGCAAATGAGGAAGGTCACCCAGGAACGGAATCGCTCCGTAGCGCCCTTGGAGATATCCACGTTCCAGGTTCTCCGCTTTTCGCGGTTTGTAATCGGTCAAAGGATAGAGCGTCGTCGCGCCTTCTTTGTCTTTCTCCGTGAACCAAATTTGGTCCCGCCGAAGTGGGGGATCGCCGAGCGTTCCACCGAGAAGATTGGTGTCGTGTGTCGTGAACAGGATTTGAGCATTCTTGGGATTCGTTTCGGGCGAATTGAACATTTGCAAGAGCTTCAGCCCAAGCAGCGGATGGAGACTCGATTCCAATTCGTCGATGACGAGCAACGAGCCAGAACTTAAAACCCGGAACAGGGGACCGGCGAGGGAAAATAATGTCTTCGTTCCTTCCGACTCAGATTCAAGAGGCAGCCAAGAGTTTTCGTCGTCAATTTGGTGCTGGAATAAAAATTCATGAGGCGGTCCTGTTCTACCCAGTTTGAAGCCTACGATCCCCACGTCCGCGAGTTGCATGAGCGCGAGCATCCTCTTGGCGACGATTTCTTGCCCTTGGGCATCCTTGGGAAACACCAACGGGAAGTAGAGCGGATCAAAGCGATGATCGAGATTGCGACCGGTGCATATAGCTTCTAGCGCAACATTCGAAAACCAAGAAAACACCGGTCGGAGTTGTTCGTGGTTGTTTTGGGCCGCGGCAGACAAGAACAGCGAATTTGTTCTCGTTATTTCCTTCATGACCTCGTTTTGCCCCTTCAAGTGCTCCCCAAATTTGAAATCCTGACCATCCCGCTCGAACCACGTTTGCTTCCGGCTCTCCGGCCACACATACAGCCATTCTTCCAAAACGGATTCATCATCAACGACAAAACCATATTGGACTTTCTTTCCACCGACCAAAAATGTCGCTTCGAAGAGCGATGGCTCTTTGCGTTTTTCACCCCACGCAAAAGGTGGTCGCGGAAAGCCGCCGTCTGGCGCCCATTGCCGATGTGACTGACCGACTGCTCGTGTCATGAACGCAAGTGCGGCCAAAACAGTACTCTTCCCGCTTGCGTTCGCCCCGTACAACGCAGCTGCCGGAAGCAATTTCTTATCGTGCCCGGCAACTTTTCGCGGACGCAAGTCTGTATCATCGCCAATGTTCGCGGCTTCCAACGTCAGGACTTGTTCGTCCCGGATGGATCGGTAGTTCTCGACTCGAAATTCGATCAGCATGGGTTCGTCTCTCAGATGGCTCTATGATTTCATCAGATTAACCAAAACTAGGACTTTCCGCAAGTTCTGTGCGCAAATCGTCGCAAAACTGACTCGCGATAATAAGTTGCGAGCTTTTCAAGCAATGCTTTTGCGGTCTCATATACCAGAAGTCCTAACTCACGGCTACCGTTGCCCGCTCCCACCTCGGGTTGATTTCTCCGCCGAAGATGGTATCACTCCCGTTCTCTTTTCCGTATATCATTTCGCGACGTGATTGCTTTGGGGGGTGTAGGGATGTCGAGATGGGCAGTCCTAATGAGTTCGTTGTGTCTAATGGGCTGTGTCTCGGGTTTTGACCGAAGTGCTCTGCGGGAAAGATTGGCCGGATACCGCGTGCAGTCCGCCGAAGAGAGTATCGAGAAATTGAAGGCACGCAAGCCGTGCCTGAAATTCCCTGCTAAGTGGCCGTCTATCTTAATCCCAACGATGCCGACGCGACGTGGAGTTGGAGCTGCTCCGACCGAGCCTTCCTCGAATCGTGGGGCAATCGGTTGAAACAAGAAGGAGTCGTCGAAGGGATGTTCATCATCTCCGACATCTTCACCAACGGCAAGGACATCGAATCGTTGCGCCGAGCTGCCGCCGCCTATAATGCCGACGTGTTGTTGATCGTCAAAGGGGCGACCCAAACTCAGAACTACGTGAACCCCGGAGCCTTGGCAAACTTGACGCTGGTTGGCGGGTTCGTCGTTCCCGGTCAGCACTGCGACGCGATGTTCATGATTCAAGCCGGAGTCGTCGACGTTACCAGCGGCGTCGTGTGTGCGTCTTTGGAAAGCGAGGGCGAAGCATATCTCCTCAAGCCATCGTTCTTGCTCAAGCAAGGCGACGCCATTGGCCGGGCGAAGAGACATGCGTTGGAAAAATTCGGCCCCGTCCTGAGTCGCCGAATGCACGGACTGCAAGATCTCTACAACAGCCAACTCTGCAAGGTCCGCAAGATACCCGAGGTCACCAAGGACGGAAAAGCAAAGTAGAGTCCGCTCAGGACGATTTCTTTTTCTTGTCGTTCTTCTTTTTGTTCTTCTCTTTTTTCGGCTCCGCCTTCTTGGGTGGAGCCTTTCGCGTGAGCACCAACAGAGCCCGGTTGAGTCCCTTCGGCGACGTCATTTCCGTTGGCCGGAGGGCTTCGGGGTTGTTCGCCGAACAAATCTTGAGCTTGTCGCCCTTCAACTCGTAGATCCCCTTCAGCACCTTGTCCTTGTACTTCCCTTCGTCGACGATTGTCATGTCGATCGTCGAGAACATCTCGTTCGTCCCCAACTTGATCATAAAGTTCTTGGGAATGCTTCGGACCTTGGTGTTCGGGATGATTCGCATTTTGTTGCCGTCAAAGAAAGTGACCAACGCGTTCTCGGTTCGGTCCTTCGGCATCGAGACTCCGTTGATCCTTAGTTCCGTCAACTCCCAATCACCTTGCAGCTTTTTCAATGGGCCTTTGTCACCACCACCGGTTGCCGGTGGAGTTATGGCAATGCAGATCGAGAGAGAAACAGAGAAGATGGCAAATCGCATGTGGGGACCTTTCGAGAAAGAGGAAATGGGCAACTCGCCGTTGGAGCGAGATTCTCTCTTTTACTGCGGGAGAGACGGAGTCGTCAATGGGGTGTTGAGTCGATAGTCTTTGGAGTTTGTTTTTTCACAAGCCTGAAGCGTGAGCGAAGGCCAAAGGAAGAATCCTTCGCTCACGCTTCAGGCTTGTATCGAGGAATGCCAAAATCCAGCGCCACACACATCCGCCATCTCCAAGAACTTCTTCGAAGCAAATATGTGGGTGTTTGTCCACCAGAAAATCCCTCTTTTCGCCCATATTCCTATTCTTTCCTTGACGGATCGCCGCTTTTCCCGTCAGATAGGTTGTTCTGACTCGTCTGTAATAGAAACCCGTATTTTACCGGTTTCAAAAAGCTATTGTGATTGGGAGAGTTGTTGTGACTCGATTTGCTTATGGATTGCTCTGGACTCTCGTTTGTGGCGTCGCGTTCATGATTGCGACACCAGCGAACGCGGAGCCTCTGCCAAGAAAGTACCGCAAGTCCGTTCGAAAGGCACTGGAGTATCTTGCGAAGGTCCAGAAAGACGATGGCCAAGGCGGCGGCTACTGGGCAGGAACTGGCGGACAGTACACCGTGCCGATGACCGGATTGGCAGGGATGGCGTTGCTCATGGAAGGCTCGACGTTGCGGTCGGGTCGTTATTCGAAACATCTCCGCAAAGCCGTTCGGTGGTTGATCTCTCGAGCCCGCCCCAACAAAGGCGGCCCCCGGGATGGATTGATCGGCGGGACACGACCCAATGAACGGAATCGATACATGTACGGCCAAGGGTTCGGCGTGTTGTTCCTGGCGAGTGTTTATGGGAGCGAAGAAAAAGAATCGCGGCGAAGAGAACTCAAGGATATCTTGACTCGCGGCGTTCGGTATATCGTGAATGCTCAATCGACCAACGGCGGTTGGTATTACAAGTCGGCGAAGGAATCGGGCAACGCCGACGAAGGGTCCGTGACGATTACTCAGGTCCAAGCTCTCCGCGCTGCCCGCAACGCCGGAATTCCTGTGCCGATCCAAGCCATCAAACGTGCGCGGGAATACTTACAAAAATCGACGACGACCCGTGGCGGCGTGATCTACAGTCTTCGTCGTGGCGGCGGCGTCCCAACTTCCGGTGGTCGTCCGGCGTTGACGGCGGCAGCCATTTCGTGTGCCTTCAACTCTGGCGAATACAAAGGCGATTACGTCAAGAAATGGTTCAAATTCTGCCACACGCTTGGCAAGGTGTACAGTAATCGAGGCCACGACGAATACACCAAGTACTACTACGCTCAGGCCGTCTACGTCCTCGGTGATAAGGGATGGGGCAGGTTGTTCGGGAAGGACGCCTCAAATCCGTTGAAGTGGACGACCTATCGCAAAAAACTGTTCGATTCGCTTGTCTCGATGCAGTCCTCCAACGGAAGCTGGAACCGAAGCGGCATGGGTGCTGTCTATTCGACTTCGCTTTATGCCACGATCATGCAACTGGATCGAGGCACGTTACCGATCTATCAACGGTAACGGTTCTTCGTGACCAGCCCTCTTTCCCGGATCCTCTTGGTCCGGGATGTTTGCCGAATTTTCTGGGTACACGCGGGCCGCGTGTACCTATGAATCGGACAATCATTCTACATCTTTCACTTCGCATTTCGTTTCCCACCCACAATTTCGATCCTGGAATTCATTCGATTCTTCTCGTCAGAGAGTATCGACTCGGACGTCTTTCCGTTCGAAGGGGGGACGATTGCGTAGGGCGCACGCCGAGCCCATGCTTGTTGGTCGTAGAACAGGCATCTTGCCTGTTCGTGTTTTTGAGGAAGCTGGAGGCCTGCTCTACGTTGTGGTGCTCTTCTCCGGTCTCCATTTCACCATTACAATAGAGTGTCAGGCACATAGTAGCCGACGCCATCAGACCGCGCGGCTGAACTTCTGCATTTCCAAGTCCCCGAAAAAAGGAATGTTCTCGTCCGTTTTTAGTTGCCAGTCTCGCTTAATACATGGGTGTCACGAATAACGGAACCTTACTATGTAGGAATACACTCGATGAAGCGCTTCGGATCAAACCTTGCTGCGTCGTTCGCCGGGAAAATGATATTCGGTTGGCTCGTTGTTGGTTTGGTTACGACGATGTGGACGACCTCCGCAGACGCAGAACCGCTTCCAAGAAAATATCGCAAGGCCGTCCAAAAGGGCCTCGAATACCTTGCTAAAAACCAGAAAGACGATGGCCAGGGAGGCGGCTACTGGGAGGCTGCCGGGGGACAATATCGTCCGGCGATGACAGGCATGTCCGGGATGGCGTTGCTGATGGAAGGTTCGACGGTGCAGTCGGGAAAGTATTCGAAACACATCCGCAAGGCCGTCCGGTATCTCGTGGGTCGGGCAAGAGCGAACATCGGGACGTCGCGAGACGGATTGATCGGCGGACGTAAGGCCCAGGCGAGTTGGAATTATATGCACGGCCACGGATTCGCATTACTGTTCCTCGCGAGCGTTTATGGAGAAGAAGAGAACGCAGAACGCCGGGAAGAACTCAAGGACATTCTGACGCGAGCCGTCCGGTACACCGTCAACTCGCAAACCAGTCGAGGCGGATGGTACTACAAGTCGGCCAAAGAATCCGGCGACGTTGACGAAGGGTCCGTGACGATCACTCAAGTCCAAGCTCTCCGCGCTGCCCGCAACGCCGGAATCCCTGTTCCTATCCAAGCCATCAAACTCGCGCGGCAGTACCTCCAAAGATCGACGACGGCGCGAGGCGGAATCCTGTACCAAATTCCTCGCGACAACCGAGTCTACCCCTCCGGTGGTCGACCAGCCTTGACGGCAGCTGCGATCGCGTGTGCCTTCAACTCTGGAGAATATAAAGGCGATTACGTCAAAAAATGGTTCCGATATTGTCATACCCTTGGGATGGTTTATAACGAGCAGGGCCACGAAGAATACACGAGATATTACTACGCCCAAGCCGTGTACATCCTTGGCGACAATGGATGGGCCAAGCTGTTCGGCAAGAGTGCTCCGAATCCCTTGAAGTGGACGACTTACCGCAAGAAAATCTTTGACGAGATGCTGACCACACAGTCCACCGACGGGAGTTGGAATCGCAGCGGCATTGGTCCTGTCTACTCCACGGCGGCGTATACGACGATCATGCAATTAGATCGAGCTACGTTGCCGATCTATCAACGATAAACATGGGAGGGATTTGGTGAAAGTTGCTTTTCGCGGAGCGGAAAGCAACTTTCGAACGTTTCACGCTTGGTTTGGGCACGGTTCACGATGTTGAAGCTGTCCAAAAATATTTCGGAGTGGGACACACCGCAGAGTTTGAACTGAGGCTTCGTGAAGCGTTTCGACGATTCGTTCTCGGGTGGATTTCCATTTTGGTCTCTCCCTGCTCGCCGGGTTCACTCACCTTTCAAGATTTTCCAGAAAAATCGTCCAAACCGCAAATTCGACCTGTTGCGTTTTTGAACAACACCGGTGTAGTGAAAATGAACATTCTCGAAACGAGAGCCCAATCCGAAGAATTTCGTCTCCAAAACAAGATCGGTTAGACCTTGCCACTAAACAACTTAGGGAAATGTTTTAGTTTCGGGGTTGTGATTGGCACAAGGTGTGCTAGAGATTATGTAAGCATAAAACAACGATGTTGGAAAAATCTGCAATTTTTTGCGAACCTAACATCGAACCTCACTGTCTTTGTTAAAACCAAAGCGCGCGAGCGCAGAGAAACCCCTTTTGTTTCTTTTCTTCAGGCACCCCCAAACGAGTGAGGCGGTCGACCTCGCCAAGGTCTTTTCGATTCGTTGAAACCTTGAATCAGACCACTTTCCGCAGCCGACTCAATTTCGATGCGAGAGCCGCGGAAACACAAGAACAGGCTTTTCGTTGACAGCCGAAGCCACTCGTCGGCTCGGGAAAAAATCGAAAAGTCAAAGTCAAGATTTTTGGGCGCAAGGCGAATGAACCCATACGTCTTGAGTTCAGACCCAGTCTTCCTGTTTTTTGTTCGGAGAAATTCAGAGCAAATGGCAGAGAAATCCGCCAGAGAGGCGGAACTCGAGAGTTTCCGAGATTCGCTTCGTGGCAATCTCAGAAACAACCAAGAGAAACTGTTTTTGATCTCGGAGAAGAACGAAAACCTTCACCTTTCCATTCGTCCCAAGCCGGTCCCCTGCGAGGGGTATCGGTCCTAACAACGCTGGAGGCTTCCAATGGCCCTGTTCAATCGAATCATCGCGCGTGTCTCGGGCAGTATCGTCGCTAATGCTAGCGTCAACGGCCTGCGCAATGGTGCCGGTTGGATGGGGACCGATGGCCCCACACCACCGGTGTGCGCCTATGGACAGCCGTCAGCGACCTATCTGTCCGAACGAAACCCATCGCAGTATCCGACGCTGGATACCAAGCCGACGGAGGATGTCACCGATACGCGGCTCGACGAGCGATGCCTCGACGAACGCGTACTCGCGGAACATTCGTCCGTGCGGGCTGGTCAGCTCGGGTGCTCTTCTGGTGTCTCCAACGGTCGCGTCGCGAGTTTGTGGAGGTTGGCAGACATGCCGAGTCCTGCACTGCTCGCGAGCAGAGTGGCCCGAAGTCTCGACAGCTTCGGGAACTCGAAGTTCCGGAGGGCCTCATTTACACGGCTATGTGCCAGGGCCTTCGCCACGTGTTGTCAGGCGGTCATGCAAATGGCCACGCAGGCAATACAAGCGGGATGTCCGCTGGCGGAATTGGGCCAACAGGCTCAAGCCTTGGCCAAACAGGCCGGTAAATGGTGCTCGAAACATTTCCAACCGTCCTCGGCCTTATCCAATTTGGCCATGGGGATGGGAGGCATTGGCGGGAGAATTCCTCCCGCGGGTGCGGAAGTGTCCGGAAGATATGCGGCTGGAGGAGCGTGACTGGAAGGATTGCAGAAATCGCCTTAGCGGGGCGAATACCGCAAGCGATCGCGACGGGATGTTGACGACAGGATGTTCTGAAACCCCCAATGACAACGGAACCGTCGCACCTGCAATCTTGAAGTACACCAGATATTTCGAACTATTTCGAACTCCACCCATAACTTCGTAACGCGGGCAACTTTCCCAGCCAGAGGCGGAAGTCGACCGACCGTACTTTGCGTGCCGTCGTCCTTCCCCAAAAGGCATTTGGAACTTGGGAAACGTGTGCTCGTCGTGCTGTGTTGTCGCCAACATCGCTCTCGGCAAATGCGAGAGTCCAGGCGCCTCGCTTTCCGTAGCTCGCAACTTTGACGCGGCGGAAAGGCGAGAAGAAGACGCCGGACTGCATCGGCCACCAAGTCCCCTGATCCTTGGGGAGCCAACCGAGAACACGGTGGAACGAAAACGAACAACTAGGGAACGGATCGGGACAGGTAGGAAAACCAGAATGTCTTGGAACGAAGTAATTGAGCTTGTTGTGAAGGCTCAGTCCGGCGACCGCGCAGCTTACGGCGAGTTGATCGAGCGGTTCCAGCCTTCCGTCTATGCCGTCGCTCTGTCTCGTCTGCGTAACCCGACGGACGCGCAGGAACTGACCCAAGAGGTCTTCATCCACGTGATGACGAAGATCGGGCAGTTGCGTGATCCGCAGTGCTTCGCCGGTTGGCTGCGACAGATC
>CAYYUU010000136.1:0-10960 GCA_964474955.1 uncultured Alcaligenaceae bacterium
GTCGAAGCTGCCGACCCCGTCCCCTGGACGAAGCCGCAAGACATCCGTTTCGTGAATCCGATTGCCCCGAAACTCGGTGGGGTTTTTCGAAAAGGATTCCACGCTGTCATGAGTGACGGAGGACCAGTTTTCTTATCTAGACACACGCCGAAACAAACGCAGCAACGTCTCATCCAACCCAACGACGGCAAAGTCATAGACCTCAGACCGCATCCGAAAGCTCCAAGTCGTGTGCCGGAGGTCAAGAGGGGAAAATAGGTGGCTGTCCGATTGTTTTGAGCCGCGCAGTGTTTCCTTACTTTAGGGCGACAGATCTTAGGCGTAACCAGCAGGCTACGGAATGGTGAGAACTCCCCCACCGCAGCCTGACGGCCACGGCTACCATCTATCGCCACTCCGTGGCTCCAACCAAACAGCCCCGAAACACGGACAATAATAATTTCGGTGTTCTGCGGATTTTGCAAAGGGAACCACTCCAAAATTTTTTGTAAATTCGGCTCAAGATTTCGGCGGAACCGTCCGATATTCATTGCGGCTGATGGTTTATCTTTAAAAAATACACTTCCAGCCACTTCATTTTTTCGTTCGGAAACAACTTGGCCGTTTTTGAGTCGGTATTCTCCGGACCCAGAAGCGGGTCAGACGCATCCCGTCACGGCTGACGTAGCAAATCTCCATGTCAAGGAATGACGCATTATGCTCTCGACAGTAATCCAGGCATGTCGGCACGCGTTGACAAAAAAACGACGGAACACAGGACGTACCCCGAGTTTGGGGTTGGAAAGTCTCGAAGACCGCACCGTCCCGAGTACGTTTCAGGTCGTCGACGTGGACGTCATCGGAACCTCGTCGGCGACGGCCTATTCCGACATCGTTGGAACCACTCCACCCACGACCGAAACGGCAACGGGGATGTTGGACCAATTCGGCAGCCTGACCCGGAATGCCGGGAGGGTCGTGCAAACTTATATGTCCGCAACGGAGTCCATGCCGACGGAGTACGAGTACTCTTCCCTCGCAACATCCCAGTTGACGATCGAGACGTTTCCCGGGACAGTGTTGGATTACGACGCCGCATCAGCCAACGGTGAAGTCACGCTGACGACCGCCCACCAACTTCTGATTGCTCCCTCGCAGGGAGAGCAAGTCGGTGACCTGGTGTCCGTTACGATCACGACTGATGCCGCCAAACAGATGTTCAATGGGTGGACTCAGTCCGGCACATTGACCTACACGCTCGGCACTCAAACGGGCCAACTGGGCTTGACGGATGGCGAGGAACTCGTGCTCGACGGCCAGGTCGGCGAGACCTTGACGATCACGACGAACGTCAGCGTTTCGGGTTCTTACGTCGCCTTCACCGATGATGGTGGGCTCGGCGTCACGGCGTTTCAGACCCTTGGCTTCCATGCCCAGGTCGATTCCCAGGCAGTCACTCCGACGCCACCCCTGGTGGTTCAACTCAACGGAGACAGCTCCGTCGACGAAGGACAAACGTATTCCCTCGACATCGGTTACACGGGGGACGTCGGAGCGAACCCCGTGACGGGTTGGGTCGTGGATTGGGGTGATGGGAACGTCGAGAACTTCACGACGGGTGGGACCAAGACTCACGTCTACGCCGACGGACCCGCCACGCACACCATCAACGTCGATCTTGTCGTCATGAATGACGGGGTCATTGCGTCGGGCATGAAGGGTATCACTGTCAACAACGTTGGGCCATTTGCCGGCGGAGACTCTGGTGCATCGTACACCACCGACGCCAATACACCCTTGGTGCTTCCCGATTTGTTGGCGAATGACACAGACCCAGGTGGCGACGAGTTGACCATCACCGGGATTGACATGACGGGGACGATGGGGACGGTGAACGACAATGGGGATGGGACATACACGTATGACCCCAACGGACAGTTCCCCCAGCTGGGCGAAGGGGACACAGTCACCGACCACTTCATGTACCACGTCAGCGACGGAGAAGGTGGGACGGCCACCGCCGAGGTGGAAATCACGATCGAAGGTCTCAACGAGGCCCCAACGGTCTTTCGAACAATCGGCGACCAGCAGGCTGCTCTCGGGTACGAGTATACATTGACCTTGCCCCTCGACCTCTTTACGGACGTGGACAGCGGGGACGACTTGACACTCTCGGCGGAACTGCTCGACGGAAATCCCTTACCGGGCTGGTTGACGTTCGACCCGGCCACTGGTACGTTCCAGGGCACTCCAACGAGCCAAAGCGATCTGGGGATGTCGACCATCAAGGTTACCGCGACGGACACCCAGGGAGCGACCGCCAGCACGGATTTCACCTTGACCGTCGTGGACACAAATCAACCACCTGTGATCACCCCTGGCGACTCAACCGTTGAGGTCAACGAAGGGGAATCCGTTTCCGTCCAGGGGACCTTCGAAGATCTCGACGGTAACGACTCGGTGACCCTCTCCTCGTCGATCGGGACGATCACCCAGAATGGTGGCGGAAGCTGGACCTGGTCTTATGACACAACAGACGGTCCTGCCGAAAGTCAGACTGTCATCATCAGCGCCAGCGACGGGGCCGGAGGCACGAGCACAAGCACCTTCGACCTCATCGTCCACGATGTCAGCCCGACAATCGCGATCACCGGGAACTCGAGTGTCGCGGCAGGACAACAATACTCCCTCGACCTCGGAGTCATCACAGACCCGGGGAACGATACAGTCACCGAGTGGGTCGTCGATTGGGGAGATGGAAACGTCGAGACGTTCACCGAGGGTGGAGTCAAGACTCATACGTACGCCGAGGGGACCTATGACATCAGGATCGACCTCGTCGACGAAGAAGGAACGCATACCGACCGAGCCAATGCGTTGTCCGTCGAGGCATTCGGAAACCAAATCACGATCTCGGCGATTCCGGACCAGATCATAGGTCTCAACGAGAGTACAGGGCCGTTGCCCTTCACCGTGAACGACACGACCACACCTGCCGAGGACCTAGTCGTTACGGTGTCCGCGGACGACGACAGCGTGTTCCCGTTGAGTGGAATCTTGCTCCAGGGGGGCGGGGTCAACCGGACCGTCACGGTCACGCCGGCTCTGGACCAATCCGGCACGACGACGATCACGTTGACGGTGTCGAACTCGGCCGGGCAAACGCAGTCGACTTCATTTGAAGTCCGGGTCAACACGGCGCCCGAGTTGGGGGACATTCCGGACCAGACCATCGACATTGCCGATGGTTCCCTCGACGTCAACTTGCCCGCAACGGACGCCGAGAACGACCCCCTGACGTTCACCGTCGAATTTACGTCGTACGATGCCCTGTATGTCGTGAATCAACAGTTTGACTTCACCGCGAGTAGGCACCAGAACTACCTCGGGTACGAAGAGAAATGGCTCTGGAGTAATGCCCAGAACAATTGGTACGTCCTTCTCCCGGACGGAAGACTGTACGCGACGGCAGGAGTAGCCTTCGGGGGCTATGCGGGCTCGGTGGGGCCGGAGGTCTTCAATAACGTGAAACTTCTCACGGCTGCGGCACCTCCCGCGTCCGACGTGGCCGTCGCGGCGGTGGTCAATAACGGGGTCTTGACGTTCACCCCGGAACCATCGTTTGGCGGACGATTCCGGGCTCGCGTAACGGTATCCGATGGAGTCGAGACCGACTCGAAAGAGTTTCTCGTCAACGTTCTGAACGAGGAACCGACGTTCGACCGGACGTTCGACGACATTTCCCACTCTCCGAAGGACTTCCCCCTCACGACCTCAGGCGTCACGGCAACCGACCCCGAAAGTCTGTCGACTACGATCTCCGTCGAGGTCATCGGAGAGGGACACGAATACGAGGTCCAAAAGGAATACCAGTTCTACCGAAGTGAGCATCGCAATTACCTCGGGTACGATGAGAAGTGGCTCTGGAGCGCCACACATCGAGATTGGTTCGTCGTCCTGGAGGACGGTCGCCTGTATGCCGTCGACGAAGGAGATTGGGGGGAGTATCACGGAACCGTGAGCCCTGCCGTCTACCACAACCTCCAGTTGTTGACCGCCCCGGAGACTCCGCCGGCACCGAATGGAGTGACGGCAGAAATCATCGGCAGTGACCTCGTCATCCACAACACAAGCAACTACCTTGGTAAGTTCGAGGTCGTGTTGAAGGTTACAGACGGACACTCAACGACCGAGACCGGGTTTTACGTCGAGTCCACGGGTGAGGCGCCGGAATTTAATCGAGAGGTCCTTGACGTCGTCGCATCTCGAGACCAATTCCCCCTCATGATCGACAACATCACCGCCACAGACGCCGACGGTGACCCCGTCACCATCACGGCCGAGGTCTCGAAGTATTCGCTGGCCTACGAACTGAACAGTCAATATGACTTTGCGGCAAGTGCCCACCGAGATCTCTGGGGACAGGATGAAGAATGGTTGTACAGCAACACCACGAACCAGTGGTTCGTCCTGTTGCCCGATGGCCGCTTGTACCAAACGGACAACGGTGCCACGTGGGGAGATCATGTCGGAACCCTCTCTTCTGACGTCCATAAAGAACTGACGTTGTTGACCAACGCGATGGATCCCGGTCTCTTGACAGGGGCCTCCGCGTCGGTCGCGAACGACGACTTGGAACTCGCTATTCCAGGTGGCTACACGGGGACGTTCAAGGTCACGTTGACGGCGAGTGACGGAATCGTGGAGACCATGCAGTCGTTCTACGTCAAGGTAATGGCTTAGAGCGATTTATGTTTGTGTTGGGTGCAGTTCGCAGTTTCTGAACCGCTCAGCCCAAAAATCCCTCACCCACTGTGTGTTATCTTTCTTGGTCTCTCCCCGCAAGCGGGGAGAGGACTTTTGAAAACGAAAACGCTGTGCCCAACGCAAACGCGAACCGCTCTAATGGGTTAGGAACGGCCACATTGTCGATGCTTTCCAAACCACTTCGGGAAGCCGGATATTGGAAAGTTGCTTTTCGCTCCGCGAAAGGCCGAACAAGAAAACTTTTCGCGGAGCGAAAGACGACACTCCAAAATCCGACATTTGTTTATCCGTCCGCCCAAGAAATACCACAACTCAAAGTGAAAGGAGTGATGGTCATAGATCTATTCACACGAACCGATCTGGTGTCGTTGCTGGAGGAGCGAGAACCTCCCTATGTTTCGCTTTTTTCGCCGACCCATCGTGGCGGGGGCGAGGCAGACCCGCTTGTTATTCGCCACCTCGTCGACTACGCCCAGGAACGGTTGGCTCACGAAATGCGCTCCGTCGAAGCCAGAGATTTCGTGGCTCCGTTGCGGGCACTGCAAAACGACGATACGTTCTGGGCCACCCGACGATAACGTCCGGCCAATGCACAGATACGCCGGAGAGCAAGATCGCTCCGCACACGCCGATACGCCTCGGAGATGGCTTTGGGATCATTACACCCAGGCGATCCAGGTCCCATGCCCATCCCTGCGAGTGATTCTTTGGCTTCCCCGCCTTCCTCCTCCGCCTTGGACAATGCTCGTCCTACAGCACGAAGTGTCTTCATCTCTTAGTCACCGTCATCGTCGGTGCGCCCATTTGGTCTCCCCTTCTTTTGTCGTTGTGCGAATTGTTCGGCAAAGGCCGTGGCGGCGATCGTCGAGGTCAGGGAGTTAACCATGGTGGAAGTGTGAAGTGACTCGTAATCGGGTGCCTCAACCAGTTGGGCCAAGAACTCCCTACAGGCAGGATCGACACACGAATCGAACAAAACAGGATCGGGTTCGAACGCAGCGCCGTGAAAATCCGCCAGGGCGTGGCTGTCGAGTACCAACGCCTGAAGGCTTTCGTTTTCTTCGAGAATTTCTCTTCCGCGTCGCAGGCCCTAATCGTCGAGCTAGAGGGCCGTTGGACTGGCATCCTTTCGGCTCGTCGTTGATTCCACAGATTCAAGGACTGCGTCGTCTGGTGGCTTTTCTTCCTTGCCGTTCAGGCCGAGCATCTTGAGTAGTTCGTCTCGGTTCACGTTTCCTCCTTGTGTTGTTGATCCTACATCCTGGCCTTGTCGAGTTGTGCTCGCAGCCAATCCGGATCGAGTTGCCAGTGCCACGGCGACGCGAACCCCAAGACAGGCACAACCTGCTGTAGGTGAGCTACGCAATACGGACACACGAAGTTGTGGGTGGTGACACCGAGGTCACACTCGTCGAGCGTGATGGAGGCTGCCCCCATGAGAGTGATTGGAGTCTGACAGGCCGGACACGGACGCTGTAGAGTGGCGAGTTGGAGTAAGTATTGGCGTTGTTGGTCGCGAGGGCTGAGTTGTTGCTTGGGAGTGAAAAAAGTTGTTGGTTGGTCATCGGAACAGTTTCCTTAGGTCAGGTATCAAGTGCTTCAAGGGACGCGAGTTTGATCTTCTTGATTTTGTCTTGGACGTATTTTCTTGCTTTTTCGACGCGGCCATTTCCCTTTGTGAGAGCCCGCAATTGTTTGTCGACGTCTTGGAGTTTGGCTGTCGCCGTTGCGGCCTCTGAGGGTCGGCACTCACTGATTTGTATCGCCATTGTTCTCCTGGTTGGATGCCTTCCTTAGCAATCTCGCGAAGGATCGATCCGAGGGCTTCCTTGGCGTCGCCCGACCAAGGCAAGGACATTGCTTCGTCGTGGGCTTCGTCGATTTCTTCGGGGGTGATCGTCGTGGAGAGCTTGGGCTTGTAATCCCTCTCCCACAACAAACGCTGGCGACCTGCTCCGAAGAGGATAGGCCGAACAGCCTTTCACGCATAAGAAATCGATCAAACAACGCACCGAGTCCTTTCCCTCCTTCCTGATTATTGGGCCACTCGTTTGATGCGGCCAAACACATCTTGGGCGGGACTTTGGTGGGGTTGCCGTTGCCGTTGTCGAAGGTTTGTTCGTTCAGGATTCTGAGCAAGGTGTTGAAGGTCGCGGAACTGGCCTTGAACGGACACGGTTTCGACGAACCGACGCTTCGTACTTGCCACAATCGAAATTCTTCGAAAATTTCGGAAAGTAATTCGTCGCTTTGCAGAAGGGAAGTTGAGAACCGGCCCACACAATACTGGATGGTTCAAAGTCTAACGAAAATCCGGCCTCGCGACTCTTGCAGCACGAATCAAATCTCGGACCAATTCGTTTCCTTCTTGAATTGGTTTGAGTGGCCAAGTCTCGACTGTGCTTGCCGCGGGTGCAGTTAGACTCAACTGGATCCGTGGCATAAGGATCTTACCGAGATGTGGAATCACCGACATACCCGAAGGACTTTGGTAATTTCAAATACACCTACGGGAACGAACAAGCAACTTGTTCTCAACCTCGTTGCTTGCATTCTACAAAGGACAAGTCACATGCTGGGATGGGTGGGCGTGCTCCTACTGTGCACAATTCCGTTAGCTACACCGACTAACGCAAGCGCTCAAGTACAAATCAAATCAATTAGGTTTGGATCAAACCTCGATGCCGATGCCATCAGGCGAGGCAATGGTATGAACGTGCAACTGTGGGCTTTCAACGGTCAGCCTCAGCAACGATGGAGGGATTAAGTCCCAACTGGACTCAAGCGGTATCAGGCTTTCTCGCGGATGAGTCTTTCCCGAGCAAATCATTGGCACAAATATCAACGGAACACTTTTCGTTTGGCAGATGTGTCTTCAGGGGAAGATCAAAACCTCGAGCTGCCTACTTCAGCCCCGAAACGAAAACAACATACTCCTGTCTTCTGGATGCTTGTTCCACAGTGGAAGGAGCACCACGGTCCTGCGTCCGCCGCTATGTGGGACTTGCAAGGAATCGAGCGGTAAAAGGATAATGTCATGCTTCGATTAAGTAACTTTTCAGGCCTTCTGGTTGCGCTTGTATTATCTTGCTCGCTGAGCAGTGCTCGTGCCGACCTTCCCGGCCCTCGTTTCAACTTTCCACAAAATGGGCAACGACTCGATCTTGAAGGCGATTATATATTCGAGGTGGGTCACGTCCCCTTCGCGACCGGTTATCTTTGGGCGTTCCGCCAAAACGGAGTCGTGGTGTGGGAAAATCTCAAGCACGGACGCCGACTGTCTGGCCGCAGGTATACGATTCGAGCCGGTTCAACTGCTTGGAGGAGGTTTCGAGCCGGTACCGTGGTAGTTAGCTGTCGAGCTTACGTGAACAACAACTGGACTGCGGAAACTCGTATTTCCATTACTCTGAAACCACGGAACTAGCATTACAACAACACCTCGTTGATCAAAGCCCCTCTCCGAACATTCGGTGCGGGGCTTTGTTGCTTCACGTCTCCCTCTCACTGAGGCCCACTTCGGTACAATTGAATCGCTCCAAACGAAACATATTTCCAAGAATCGGAGAAGTTTATGGAAAAAATTCGGCTGCTTCGCAGATGGGTAGATGAGAGCCAAATACAAGTTCTCAGAAACAAGAACGAGTCTTACCCTGTCAAGCAAGATTGGAGTAGCAAGAATGTTTCGTTTCTGGACGTCCGCCTCAAAAACACAAAAACCGGCCACGTATAATAATCGTCGATGCCAATTGTCTGTCGAAAATCTAGAATCACGAATTGTTCTCAGCGGCACTCAAGCACTCCCATTCGATCCCACGGTCGGAGAAGCCGCCATCTCGGTTCATGAAAATGCATTGGAAAAACTTCCATCAACGAAGCCGGTAAACCCGGTGCTTGTCGTCATCACTCACGGTGGTTCCCAAACCGAAGATGGTCGCCATCCTTTCGGAGGCAGTGATGTCGAGTGGGCTACCTACGGAGAATCGGAACGAAGTGAGAACAACACAAGCGGGAATGAGACCGATGAAGAGTACACAACTCAGAAGCCGCTGACCTGGGTCACTTCGTTGGCGTATGAAGTGGAAGAGACCTTGTTCGAGAAACGCCCTACGATTCCACTTCACGTGATGATTGTCGATTGGGCTACGTATGGCCAGAATGACAGACCGGCTGAGCAAGTTGCAAACCGAATCGTCGAGTTCACAACAGAATCCGACCTGGAGTGGGACCTACTTCTTTACGGCCACAGCCGCGGCGCGATCTTCAATCACAAAGTGCTTGATCATCTTGGGGCACAAGGCAATATCGACTGGACCGAATTGATCTTGTTGGATCCAACGGCCTCAAATTATCAGGGTGATCATTATCCCCAACGCGCCCATTGGACGGCAGATAGGGTCATCAATTACAACGACAGTCATACGTTGTCAGATAGTTCCCAAGTGCTTGAGCACTTTATGCCAGAAGATTGGCTTGCCGAGCAGCCAAAACGCGATGTCGTAGAAGCGGCTGTCGGGGGAGCATTGTCATTCGCACCTCAACCGACGGGGATCTTGCATGCCGTCAAGCGGAGCGCGATCACCGATGGCCTCGACATCGAAGACGCGGAAAATCGGCGAATTCACGACGAGATGACACGAGATATGGAACGGTACAATGGACATCGCTGGGTCGATACAGCCAACCCGTACCATCCCATCGATTCGCATAGTCAAATTTCGGCGTGGTATGAGCAAAGTCGTTTTTTGGAAGACGACATTGCAGCCTTTCTCGCGAGCAAAGATCGGGATGATCTCGAAATCAAACCAATACTGAGTCGGAACACCCGAGAAGTGTTGCGTGTGGACTATCAGGAAATCTCTTGGGAAAAAGCTGGAGAGGTCGCCGCGAGAGCCACGGCGGAATACTTGGTCGGCATGGGGTTGGGTGTTCTTGGTGGGGAAATTCTGAAGCTCAATTCCACTTCTCCAATGCAAGTTATTCGTGGGATACACGAACTCTTGAACGTTGATGGGGTGGCAAGCCTCCTGCCACA
Source organism: uncultured Alcaligenaceae bacterium (assembly GCA_964474955.1). Taxonomy (GTDB): domain Bacteria; phylum Planctomycetota; class Planctomycetia; order Gemmatales; family Gemmataceae; genus CAYRFQ01. Next base: position 9,782 of record CAYYUU010000136.1, read on the forward strand.
ACTGAGCCCGCAAGACGTAAGTGGCTTGGTTGGCAAAATGAATGACGCCGACATCAAAGGCGTATTTCCGAAGATCGAGCCCAAGAATCTAAAAGCTGTTCTCGCCGGCGTCAACGTTAGTCAGACCGTTGGTATCATTTCCAATCTTGGGAGCCAACATCTCAAGAATGTGATCCGCAACTTGGATACGAACCAGCTTGCCCCAGTCGTCAATCGAGTCACTGGTGGGGTTCTCAAGAAGAGTTTGCGGGCGATGACTGCCGGACAGCTAACCAAGGCGCTACCAAATTTGAATTCGCGATCATTGGCATCGGCGGCGACCTATGTCCATGTCAAACACCTGGCATCAACTCTGAAGTCAGCCAACTCGAAAGTTTTCCATTCGGTCATTCGAAAACTCAGCGCTGGGAGAGGAGCTGCGATTCTCAAGCAATGGCGAGGGAACAACGGTCTATTAAAGAAAGCAATGAAATCCTTTCATTACAGACAAGCTCGGGCTGTATTGGAGCGAGTCGACAGCGCCACCATGGAGCGAGCTATCCGTTACGCGAAGAACGTCAACGTGGCGGCCTATTTCCTGAACAAGTGGTCGGAAAAGAGTCGCTATCACTCCCTTGTGAAGCGGGCGATGGGAGCCTTCAGTTTCAAGCAGGCAAGTGCTGTCTTAGAAAAAGTGGGCAACAGCACTCTCAGCTTTGCTGCGAAATATGCTCGCGATGTCCACCTGAAGCACATGCTCAATCGTTGGCGGACTCACAAACGCTTGCTCACAACAACAATCAACTCACTCCCGAGCAAACGACTTTCCCAGATTCTGAAAAGGACGTCCGTAAAAACGTTGCGAGCAGCGATGGGTAGAATGGCAGTCGGCAAGGCATATAGGGTCGTTACACGTTGGAGCAACAACAAGGATCTACTGCGAAATGCGACCAAAGGAATGTCCGAGAAGAAACTTGCAAGTACCCTGAGCCGCGTTGGAAAGCCTGTACTCAGACGCATGCTTGGCCTAATCTCCGACAAACGCGTGGGTAGCGTGCTGAACCGCGTGAGTTCTCGTGTGCGGGATCGCATCATGGAAACGATCGGCGAGAGTCGGCTGAAGCAAGTCGCAAAATACACCAACGGCTCGGTCAACTCAGCGATCAACGTATCGTCAAAGGCGTTGTGAACATCGGGCCG
>CAYYUU010000137.1:0-10955 GCA_964474955.1 uncultured Alcaligenaceae bacterium
GCAGCGATGGTAGATCGAAGCCGAATGGTCCGTCAACAAGCCAGTCAGAGCTTGACCCAACAACAATCCAACTAGTCCGCGAAGTTCATTGAAACCACGGATTACAAGGACCATCATTGCGTGTTTGGAGAGCAAGCGCTCTTTCGGTCCGGAAAAGGGCGCACCTTTGCAATCTTGTGCTTCCAAAATTGCAATGTTCTCGAAGAACATCGGTCCAGAGAAAACACCCCGAACATGCCAATGCGTAAATTGAGAACTTGTTCGGGATGTCCACTTGCTCCGCTCCCTCCCAATAATCAATGGCAGCCAGCCCTCATGCATGGTAGCTTGGACGAGAACAGACCGACTACGTCCTAACGACCAACATTGTTGCACCGACTTGTTGCAAAGGCTCCACCATGCCGCACGAAGCGCACTATCTCGTCCTAGCTGTCGTTCTCTCCGTCCTCACGCCGATTCTCCCCCTTCGAGCCCAGGAGCCAAAAACCATACGAGTTCCACCGGCCAAGAAAGGATTGTTGCCCACGGAGAAACTGCCCGGAAAAGGCGTTTGGGTTCAACCGAATCTCCAAAGCCGAAACGCTGCCGTGACGATTTGGTTCGAGGATCAATTTCTCGGCGACGGAAAAGCCTATGAACGCCGAGCGAAAGAATTCGCCAACGCGAAACGCCGAGAACTCCGACAAAACGTTGTCAAAACATTGAAGGCACTCAACGATCGCTCGTACAAAGCCGCCAAAAAAGAACTCGACAAATTACAACAAGCTGGCGAAATCAAGAATCTCCAACGACACTGGATTGTCAATGGGTTTACCTGCGCTGCGACCGCGGATGGAATCAAGGCACTCCGGACTGTTAAGGGAGTTCGAGCGATCTTTAATGCCGGGCCTCGATTTCGAGCGAAAGGGAAGGTCAAGGCGAAATTCTATCCGCCGAAAAAACACGAGAAATTCAATCCGAAAGCATACAAACATCCCTGGTATAGCAAATATCTTCTTGCCCAGCAAACTTGGCAGAAACTCGAAGTCACCGGCAAGGGAACATTGAACGTCGTCCATGATTTTAACTTCATCTTCCCGGACAATTTCACTCGTAATCTCTATCGCAATCCGAAGGAAGTTCCAGGCAACGGAAAGGACGATGATGGAAACCGACTGATCGACGATTATCACGGATATAATTTTACCCAAAATGCCGCGAGCCTGACATTACGAACCGTTCCCGCGAAAAAGATCACTCGCGTCCACTATCGTTTTCTACATGGTTCTATGTGCGCCGCCATCATTTGCGGCACCGGCTCCAAAACATCGCCTTATGAATTCGGGATGGCTCCCGAAGGAAAATGGGCAGGAGTTATTTGTAACCCACGCGGTGGGTTGTTAGAAAAAGCCATCGAATGGGCCGCCGAACACGAGGCCGATACGTATAGTATGAGTTTCTCGATTCCGAATCTTGGCGAGTATCGATCTCATTGGCGCAAAGTCATGGAACATGGTTCGTTCTGTGGGATATATTTTGTCTCAGGAGCAGGCAACTTTGCTCAAAGCCAAAAAGTCCCCGTGCAGATGCGAACACCTGAAGACATTCCCGACGCCGTGTTCGCGGCCACCGGAGTCCAACGAACCTTTGCCCGCACACCCTTTTCCAGCAAGGGTCCAGTGCAATGGAAAACGCATTTCTACAACGATGGATTGACCGACAAGCCCGAAGTCTGCGCCTTCAATAATGGCTTGCCGATCTTGCGACCCGACGGCAACATCATTCCGGTCGCCATAAGCGGAAATTCCTTCGCGGGGCCGATGCTCGCCGGTTCTCTTGCGTTGATGCTTTCGGCGGACCCGGACTTGTTACCGTGGGACGCCCGCACTATCCTCACTTCCACAGCAACCGACGTGGCCAAGAAAGGTTTTGATCACGAAACCGGGCACGGACTCATCAACTGTTATCGAGCCGTCAAGGAAGTGCTACGCCGAAAGGCCGTTCGAGAAGGGAAAAACAGCAAGCAATACCAAGGCCGCGAGGACGGGGACACTCTCGACGTCAAAGGACTCTCGAAGAAACTCCGATATGTACTTGTCGTGGCAAGTGTGCAACCTGGTTCGCAAGCCGCCAGACTGAAATTGCAACAAGGGGACGTGTTCGTAAGTTACGACGGAAAGAAGATTAGTGATCGCGTGAGTTTGATGCGAGCAAAACGCCAAGCCGATCTGGCCGGAACCAAGAAGCGAAATGCTGTCATCGAACGCAACGGAAAACGAATCACGGTCCAGTTCGGATCCGGGCCACTCGGAGTTGTTCCTGCGAGTCGATTCAACGAGCCGGTTTTCGAATGACCATATAACTCGCCTCGACTCTTTCTACCAGTTCGATACTATATATCTCTACAGATCACAAATTGTGGTCTGTATCTAAAGGTCCCTTCGTCCTTCGAGCCTTCAGTTCACTCAATAGTATGTCGTGAGAGATCGAAAAAACCAACCTCCGCGACCATGACTTGACGGCCGTTCTTCAAAATCTTCGCCTCTCAGTTCTGATGAGGTTTTCCATCATCCTCGATTGGTAGTCCAATGAGCAATAATACGCGCCCGCAATTGCAGAAAGGTCGATGGATACGACGCACCATTCTGCTATGTTTTGGACTGAGCGTCCTCGCAGTCATTGGCCAGGGAATTGCCCTCTATGTGGAAATTCAGAGGGCCGATGTCCACGCCGAAGCAATTGGAAAGGAACGAGTGGCCAACGTTCTCGTGAGACTTCAGGCCGTCCTCGAACGCGTCGAAAAACGGACCGATGCGTTTGCTCGCGACGTGGAAAAGGGAAAAGTCCACGAGAAAAATCTACTCGTTCGACTCAAGGAAGAAAGCTGTAGCGATGACTTCCTGCTCGGCTATACGGTGGCCTATGCAAGAGGGAAATATCCACCAAAGCCTAATGGTCTCTATGCGCCTTATTATGATCGGAAAGATCATAAACTGGTGCAATGTGAAGACTTCTATGACTACACGGACGAAGCTAGGTATGCCGACGCCGCCTGGTATTTGAAGCCAGTTCAAAAGAAGAAAGCGACATGGGTCACGGGATACGGGCCCGCAGCGAGAACTACATATGTTGGTTACAGCGTTCCGGTCTACCACACCAATAAAGATAACGCCAAAGAATTGCTTGCCGTCGTGAACGTATCCATCTCCTTGCGACAGTTAAGCGACCTCATCAACACCAAGTTGGTTGGACGATTCGGGACGGCTCTCATGATCAACGAAAATGGAGTGCTGTTGGCACATCCCAACGAGCAAGCTCTACGTTCCGGAAAAACATGGTTGGAACTACTCGAAAAAATCAAGATTTCGAACAAAGCCATCTACGAGCTTCCGAAACGCATGCGCGAAGGCCAGAGTGGACATTTACGGTTCCGAAATTTTCGTGGATTTGAACCACCCCAGAGTGGTTGGCTGTTTTATCGCCCCGTCCCGACCACAACCTGGTCATTAGGAGTCGCCATATTCCAGAACGAATTGTACCAGAACCAAACAATTCTCCGGCGGCAACAAATCGGGATCGGTTTGAGCATCCTCCTCGCGTTCGTTCTCCTGGCAGCGAGTTTCCTCCGAACCGATAGTTTTGACTTGCGAGGCTGGACCATCATAGTTCTTGTCTTTACGGCAGTGAGTGTGGGACTCGTAGGATACATTTGGTACCTTGCCCTGAGTCGAGAACCTCATGGTTGTCCTTCACAAAAACGCCAGATAAAGGTGAGCGACCTCAACGGATTGAACGAGTTTATCGCGAACCAGAAAATGTTTGCTGAGCGAACCCATCAACCTCCCCCAACATTCATCCCAACGCGGATATTCATTCGTGGTATCGAATTCGAGAATTCGAATAACGTTAAACTCAGTGGCTACGTTTGGCAAACTTATCCCGTAAGCAACGCGAAGACGAAGACAAAATCACTCAAGCAAGGATTTACTTTCCTTGATGTAGCGCCAGACGCTGAAGCATTATCGATTGAGGAAACGTTCCGTGAACAACGGGACGGAAGCGAAGTAGTCGGCTGGAAGTTTCGAGTCACGCTCCGACTAAAGTTTTCGTACACTCAATATCCGTTCGAGACCCAACGCATAATCGTCCGCGTCAAGCATGTCGATGAGGCTAACAACGTGATTCTGGTCCCGGACTTATTGCGTTATCGATTCATGAATACCGGTGCCGAACCAGGCGTATATCATGACCTGGTGTTGCGTGGATGGAAAACAAAAGGGAGTTACTTCAGTTATGAATTGACAAAATACGATGTGGAATTTGGACTACCAGGGACGTCTGACGTGACAGGATTTCCGGAGTTTCAATTTAACATCTGCATCCAACGGAAGTTTCTCACACCATTCATCTCTCACATAGTTCCAATCTTCATCGTCATGATCTTGCTCTATGGCGTGGTAGTCATGTCGAGTTTGAACGAAGAGAAGCAGTCCTTCTCCGGATTTAACGTTTTCGGAGTGCTGGGAACATGTGGAGCGTTTTTCTTCACGATTGCCTTGATGCATATTGACTTCCGAAGCAAACTCGACGTCGAAGTCGTCTCATACCTCGAATCCCTTTACATCATCGGTTATCTCATGCTGATGGGCGTTTCCGTTAATGCATTGTTATTCATCGCGACGGACGCCGTCGCAATCATTGAGTACCGCGACAATGTCATCGCGAAATTATTCTACTGGCCACTCTTCTTAATGTTGGTTCTCGGCGTAACTGTGTGGACGTTTTACTAAATGTTACCCCGATTCGAATTACGCGATCCAATTGACTCCATCCGGGTCCTGAATCGTGTGATAAAGCAAATTGAAAGGGGTGAAATTGAAGCACGGGAATTGGAAATACTCGAAATTCGCAAATCCAAAGATCGGATGATAGACTAAAAATTCTCCGGTATACCGCACCGGAAAGATCGACGCGAATAGAATCAAGAACACGGCAACATATAGTCCGATTCGCCAGAGTTTTTTTACACCCCGAACGACCACATGTGAACCCTGGGTTCCTTCCGGCATCGCTTTCGTTTTCTCCAACCAGTCCACCAAAACCGGATGGAGGTCTTCACGGGTGAGCCGTCCTGCTTTGAGCGCCGCGACAACTGCACCCGCATACATCTTCGCTGCGAGCCATCGCACTATCAAATATGAAGGTACAAACAAGAGGCTCATCAAGTAATAGAAGCTCGTGAGTCGCCAAAACAAAGCTCGATTCGAAAGCTCATCTTGTTGAACAAACTCTGGGCCGAGGACAACGACTTTTGGGATCTGCCCTAACACATAAAACAAACTCACTAACGTCGCAAACCCGAGATACGCGAACAATCGCGATTTCACGAGTTGCCACACGAAATGGAAATCGAAGAACGCATATCGTTTACCCGTCACGGCATGATGAACCTGTGCGAGCCCGACGTGAAACATGGATAGAGTAAATAACACCATTCCAGCCAGGCTTGTCAAGATTCCCACAAAGTAAAACTCATATCCCTTGTGGAACGAGTTCACCCATCCAAATTCCCAACCATAAGCCATCAACGCACACCCGAGCCCCGCCACCAGATACGTGCAGAAGATCGCCTGGATGCCGAGACCAAGATTGCGAAAGAGAGAGAATAACTTGGGCCGCACCTCGACAGGATGTTTTTCGAGGGTGGCTGCAAATTCCTCAAATGTCTGGTATCGTTCTGGTCTTCCTTGCTTCCACCAAGACCGGAGGACGATCTTTCGCATCCAACGGTAGCCCCAGCCAACGAGCACTAAACTCGAAACGTAACTCATCGCGAACAACGCCACGAATGGCCATAACAAGATGGAGCCCAAGACGCGAAAAAGTGGGTTTGGTCCTTTCCGTTCGACACGTAGAGGACGCGACCTTCGGGGCGGGAGTGAGACGTCTGGATAGTCATCTTGATCGTCTCTACTTCGGGCTGATTCACGAGTCGGACGACCGACGGGATGCACTTCGGGGATCGGTTGGGAATTCATTGGAGTGCTCTGGTATTGGTTGTGCTGGAGAATTATAGCCGCGAAATTAAGGATTCGGCCTGCGCCTCCGTGGCATCAAAGCCCATCAGATCACCGATCGTTTTCGTCATACTCGTTTGTTGGACTTCGCGATCATACGGACGTGTTCCCTGGATTCCGAGTCGCTGCGGTCCGGCGATGATGCCGAAGATCTCGTGTGCGTTGAAGTGGTGTTGGAAGGGAACGGGAGCACACCGGTTGTTGTCTCGACCACAGTCGGGAACGACTACGAAGACGGTATTGTCTCTGTACTCGTCATCGTTTTGGATCGTGTTCCACAGTTCGCGGACACCATCATCAATGATGGATACGGCCCGTGTGTAGAACGACGAACGGCCCCAATGGACATAGTCCGGATCTTGATAGTTGATCATCATCAACTTGGGCCGGAGTTCTCGCAACGCCCACATCGCCAGCGTCGTGAGTAACCGATCTCCACGCGGATTCACAAGGCCACTATCGCCGTAATGTCTTCGCCACTTGGCCCAAAAATCATTCAGTTTCTCACTACTCACCGTCACCGAATTTCGATTCCGGGACCGATAATCTCGTTCTTCCATTTGTTCCAACTGAAATTGGAGTCTGCGGCGTTGGTGTTCATTCAAATCCGGATTCTTCAGTTGTTCTCGATAGAGATACGTTTTATACCGAAATAGACTGAGCACGGTCGACTTGTATCGAATGCCAAACTGATGGTGCTGGCTATGCGTATAGAACTCTTCGGCGATGCGATCTTCGCCATTGACGAGAAGAGCTTGGTGAGCGGGAACGTTATACTTGCGGCGAAAATATTCAAAAATCGTCGGGGCAATGGGCTCGAATCGACTCCCAAGAAATTGATTTTCAATATCCTGATAATGATGGTATCGCCCTGTTAAAATATATAACGTACCTTCGCCGTGGCTCGTCACGACCTCGGAGGTGTGCGGGTCCATGACCATGTTGGGAAACAACATGCCGTGTCGCGTGGCGAGTTCATGATAAATGAACGGACAATACGTTCGCTGCGGTTCGGTGATGGTCTCCAGTGGCCGCACGCCACCACCGAATCGAATCAAGATGACGTTCGGCCCTTTGTATTCTTCGCGGCCCTGGGGAAAGTCGATCTCGGCCCGCTCGGGAGGTTCTTCACCGCCACCGACATACTCGTCGAGTCCATCCGCACCAAGAGATCCAGCGGCTGCCGTGATCCCAACACTTGCGACAGCCGATCGCAAAAACCGACGACGATTTATCTGGGAAGACATATAAGAACCCCGCCTCACCGGAATGTGAACTTGGATAATGTTTGCACTGTCTCTTCTCACAAGTTACCACGCTTTTTGTGTCGGTGTTTCAATCCGCCGCGAAAATCTGTGCGAAATACGATCCTTAAGGATCGACCGGAACTTTTTTTGAACAGAGAATAATAGATATGATTTCGATCAACAAAAACACCCACATTCCCGAAACCGAGTTGTCGTGGACGTTCGTGCGAGCGAGTGGTCCTGGCGGGCAGAACGTCAACAAGGTCGCGAGTAAGGCGCAGCTCCGTTGGGCCTTCGAGACCAACGAGACTCTCCGCCCCGACGTCAAAGGCCGCTTACGCCAACAGCAAAAAAATAGGATCACGACCGAGGGAGATATGCTCTTTGCGTCTCAAAAATATCGCGACCAGGAACGCAATCGGGAGGACTGTATCGAGAAACTCAAAGAAGTGGTTCGGGCTGCGTTACACGTGCCAAAAGCCCGGAAGAAAACAAAACCGACGAAGGCGTCGAAGGAGCGTCGGATCACGGCCAAGAAGCAACGCGCAGAGAGGAAGGCCACCCGGAAGCGGCCTTCTTGGGAGTAATCCGTCGAGTTAACCAGCAGCCTTGACTAACACCACCCAATCCTTCTTGGGTTCCGCAGGCGGCAGACCGAGCGACGGAGTCCCCGAACCTGTCACCAGCTTCATCGTTCCGTTTTGGAGTTGTCCGCCCTTTCGCGGATTGTACCACTGTACCCGGAACGTTCCTCGCGGTAGCTTCAACTTTGCTTCGCCTCCGTTCGGCAAATAGACCGCATAAACGCTCCGACCCGCGAAGACGTAATCGTCTTCCCGGCTCGTCAATTTGTCAACGTGATGCATTTCCGTAAATGGCAGATGTTTCTGGAAAAACTCCAGGGCATATCGAGTTTGGTCCCACATATTGGCGCGTGATCGCCAGTCTTCACTATTTAAATCGTTATGGGCCCACTTATTACCGAAGTACCATTCGCATCCAGCTCCCCCAGCCATCAAATTCCCCCACAAATGTTTCTTGCGGACGACATCATGATTGGGGTCATCCTTGTCGGGCTTGACTCCGGTATGTGCGGGGCCAATCTCGTCGAGACATACGACCCCCTTTCGCTTGGCCTTGGCCGAACGATCCACCCACCGCATAGTTTGGTTATGGGTATCATTCGTCTGCAATGATGGACCTTCAAAGTCTCGAAAGCCAAGGAGTGGATTATACACTTTGTCATACTGTCCCGGAAACGTGTGGCACACGATGGGGTGATCGTATGGATCCAGGTTGCGAATATATTTACAGAACGCTTTCCGCTGCGCATGAGTGTTCGTGTTCTCTTCCCCCAGGTTCCACGTAATCGCCAGGTGATGCCCGAATCGTGCGATCAGTTCGCGGTAATAGAGCTTGCGTTCGTATCCGAGCCGTCCCTTGTCAAGGAGTTGATCGTTCTCCTGCTCCTGGGTTATGACGTGGAGCATGATTCCCATCTTGTCCATATGAGAGAACACGATGTCCCACTGGTCGAGCTTGCTACAATCGAACCGATCCCGAACATTGGGAGCGACCCACGGCCATACGTCACGACCGTCTCCGCCCACATTCATCGTCAGAAAGTATACTGAGTTCATGCCCTTACTCGAGAGATAGTTGAGGGCACCGATGATCCCCTTTCCCTTATCTTTCTTCCAGGTCGGATCACCAGGCTTCCAGTCCTTGACGTGTGGAGCGTAGCGATGGAGCTTCCCTCGTCGGTTCTTCTCCTTCTTTTTCTTGCCCCCTCCCTTGAGCGAACGAGTGTTATCGAAATCGGCATACCCGAGGAAATTTTCGGGGCTGTCGGCACCACCCTTGAGGAAGTATTCTTTCGAGTCGGCAAACTGCAAGTAGTGTTTGCCAACATACTGCAAACGTCCCTTACCTCGGTGATCGCGTCCTTTTTTATCAGAAGCCTTGATCGTAAACTTTCCTCGAAGCCCATCACCTTTCGCGGCTTTGCCAGCCTTCGGGTTGGCACTCAGAGCAATATCCTTCCCCTTCCTCAGGGACACGACATAGTTCCACGTTCCCACCGCATCGGGAGCGAAACGGACACGCCATTTGTTTCCTTTCGTGGAACCTGTCTCGGAGGCGTTCCCGTCGGCGGCGAAGTACCCAGGAACAATGAATTTGTGCTTGCCGTTCGTGAACGTCGCGCTCAGGCGATAGTCACGGAACGGATTGACCTTCCCTCGTTCGCTGGCTTCGGGACCATTGATCGTCAGGGTAATAGGATGCCACTTCTGGGCCTCCCCAGTAACTGTAACTTGAGCTTGCGCATTCGGCGTTATGTGGAGAGACGCCAAACAACAGGCCAGAAGGACCATTGATGTTCTCACAGACATGATCGCACTCCTTTCCTTGTGATGTTGATACTCGTGTGATGAATGTCACTATCTGGAACTGAGGATTGGTACGTGGGATAATCGTTGTACGGTTTGTCTTGTTAGTAGTAGGCACACTCCGTGTGCCGTTATCTTTTGTGTTGTTTGGAGGGTGAACTTAATGGCACCTGGAAGCAAGACAAAGAAAACCAAAAAGAAACAGAAAGCCAAAACTACCAAAGCGGCGGCGAGTCGCCGCACTCCTAAACAAAACAAAAAGCAAAAACACTAAAGCGGCAGCTCCGCTGCCGCACTCCAAAAAAAAACAAAGACAACGCACGCGGAGTGTACCTACTACTATCCTCAGGCGACTATTTTCGATTTCGTTTCGTGAGATATCGTTCCCACTGCGGGGTTGCATACGGACAAGGCCGAAGTCCTTTCGGCGCGGGAAGTCCCTTCAAGATTTTGGCAAACCGGGCCTTCGCCGCGATGACTTCCGGAGCTTTGGAGTTCGTGACGTCCTTGTAGACCTTCGCGGCATCCATCTTGGGAGTTCGTCGGTTCCCGCAATCGAAGAACCGACCGTCACCCTCGAGTAACCAGCGTTTGTCCCTTAATACCCTGTGTTCGTGGATATAACTGAAGACCCATTCCCGTCGTGGTCCCTTCTGTCCTTTGAGCTGTGACATCAAGCTGACACCATCGAACTTTCGGTCCTTGGGAAGGTTGGCTCCTGCAAAGTCGGCCAGCGTCGGAAGGACATCCGTGAGGTCCGCTAATTCGTCGGTGACCACACCCTTTTGCACAGTTCCCGGACAACTCACGATCAACGGTACACGCACTCCCATCTCAATGGGGAGGGCCTTTCCCGCGCCTTGTGTCCCGTTGTCCCCGGTGAAGATCACAACAGTGTTCTCGTCCAACTTCAACTTTTTCAGAGCAGTAACCACGCGACCTACAATGCGGTCCATCGATTCGACGTTATACTTGAGTCCCCACGGTGTTTTCTTCCCCTCTTTTTTCGGGTGTGGTGCAGGTTCCCATGGCGTGTGCGTCAGTGCCATCGGAAAGTAAACCAAAAATGGCCGGTCCTTGTGCCGCCGGATGAAGTCGATCGCGAAATCTGCGAATAAATCCGGTCCATAATCACTGGCCTTGGTGGGGACGTACTTGCCGTTCTGCATGACCGAGGGATGCCAGAAACGAGCCGTCCTGCCACCCTTTCGCCCCTCCCATCGACCAGTGTGCTTTACCCCTTTTGGTAGGTTATGTTTGTA
>CAYYUU010000138.1:0-10952 GCA_964474955.1 uncultured Alcaligenaceae bacterium
CGCGATTCTCGCGCCCCGTGATCCCGATTGGAGACTGAACGCGATTGTCAAGGACCCACGGATTGTTGGACGGGTCGTATGCGCGCCGCGGTCCCCTTGAAAACCGTGGTGTGGAGAGTCGCTCATAGAATCAACAACAAAATCACTGGTGGTAAAATAGAGCATTATGCCGCCGCTGGAGAGGTACATTTCGCTTGTCATTATCCGCGTTACGAACGCGATGTCATTGAAGCATACCTTTGCGTTGGCAAGTGCGCCCAAGAAATTTTAAACTTGATCGCGATATTCGAGGCGGGAGAAGACACACATTCCACACAACACCAACCCAATTGTGAAGCCTGCCAGGACTACCCACGCCGTGAAACCGTCAGCGGGAACGTAATATTCCGGTCGAGGTGGCTCCACTCCGTGTTGCTTTCCTGCGGAGAACATCGAACACCGAATGTAAAAACTGATGCTCGCCCGCTTGAGATAACCGGGCATGTTTCCCATGAGCGTTTCGAGGAAAAAGGAATAGAGAATGGCAATGACAGCCGGGCGTCGGAACCACGCTCCGAACAGATGAAACAGCGAACAGAACGCGAGCGTGCCCCAGACGACAGCTGGCCAATATAAATAGAGCGCACGACGCCCCGGTTCACCGGCTAAAAGACAGAGAATCACAAATCCAGTCAGGTTAAAGCCGAGCGCCCACGGAAGGACCGCGAAGTATTTCGCCAAGTAAACACTCCAACGCGGCAACGGGCGCGCGAGGGTCCATATCAAATTACCGGCTTCGCGTTCTCGTCCGATTCCCTCAGTGGCGAACGCGAGACTCCACATCGGCAATAGAAATGTCGTGAAGATCGTGAAGACCAACGCGCGCGAGAAAACGTGGAAGCCCGAGTCCATCAGAGCCGCGTCGTACGCTCCCGTGATGGCTTGGTGGATTGCTGCACCGGGAGTCCCGGCGTAGATCGGAGCGGGGATGGTTTTGGTTACCTTGAGGTAGTGATTAAATCTGGGCAACCGACGCTTCTGTCGCCAGTGTCGCATGGTCCACAAACCGTTGGCCGTGAGTAAGGCGACGATCGCCGAAACGAGGAGCAACAGCAGCAGCGCACCAATGACCAAGATCCGGGCGCGAGCTTGCTGCCAACAGCTGAAACGCACAAGGTAAATCCAGGCGCGAACAGGGTTCGGAGTCGCGGTGAGTGTTGCAGTTGCTTCCGTTTCCAAATCGATGGCCTTTCCGTTGCCTACAAGGTCTGAGATGGGTAGGAGGATTGGATTGCGTTTCGGTGGTAAGGTGGAGCAAGGAGGCGCAGCCGACGATGGCCCACCTTTTTCGGTTCACCCTCCGAGCGGTTCGTCACGCGACAACCAACGCCGCGATTCTAAATCATACGCCCCCGGATATTCGTGATAAAAAAGATACGCCGGGCTGAACATTGGTGGGCCTACCACCTCAGACCAACAATCGGCGAACCAACGACACAATGGATCATTCATGATCACATCCGAGTTAATGTCACCGCGAGAAGTACGATCCCACCAATCGTCAGGCAATGCCGCATCAAGGCAAAATGCCGGCAGGATAACTCCCGAGGTCTCACAACAACAAATTTCCAACCCATCCCAAGCGAATAGTTCGAATTGCAAGAAGTCTCCCTCGGCGAGCGGAATGTCGTTCGCTAATAGAGCACGCAAATTCTCAATCAGGAGATCCTTGTTCATCGACAACGCGAGTTCAAACTCCCATCGTAGTCGGACTTCCAACGATTCCGACATTCCGTTTCCTACCAAGTACTACCCCAACAAATACTCCAAAATCGAATGCGTCGAATCGTCGAGCGTTTCGAGATGTTCGATGTCAAAGTTCTCATCGAGTACGAGTCCGGAGAATTTCCGAAAGAAACTCTTGGAATCTCGAACACGGACGACGAGTTGGCCTTCGGATTCCAAATCGACCGAGACGACCTCTGCAAGACCCAAGAGCGACATCGCAAGTTTGCGGTTGTCGTCGGATCGAATTTTCACCGACAACGGATGATTCGCAAGCAAGTCACGAATTTTTTGCTGTGTTCCGACGGCGGCGATTCGTCCATGGGCCATGATCGCCACATGGTTCGTAAGTTTCTCGAGTTCTTCCAACTCGTGGCTTGAGATCAAAAGGCACTTGCCCATGTCGGCGAGTTTTCGAAAGACTTCGATCAACGATCGACGACCAACCGGGTCGATGCCCGAAAGAGGTTCGTCGAGAAGCAAAAACTCGGGGTCGTGGATCAGAGCTTGGGCGAGTTTGATGCGTTGCCGCATGCCCTTCGAATAGCCGCTGATTCGTCGGTCGGCCCGGTCGGCCATGCCGACGATCTCAAGCGCACGTGCGGTGCGGGCCTTGGCGTCTCGTGTCGAATAGCCAGTGATGCCTGCCATGACTCGGACGAATTCGCGGCCCGACATGTCCTCGTAAAAACGGTCGTGGTCGGGGCAATACCCAATGTGCATTTTGCCCGCGTACGAAGTCGCAATTTCACTGCCGACGAGGACATGCCCAAGGTCCGGCCACACTTGTCCTGAGGCAAGGCGCATGAGCGTGCTTTTGCCAGCACCGTTGCGTCCGACCAGACCTGTGATTCCGGGATAGAGTCGGAGTGTCACCTGGTTGACACCGATGACCGGGCCGTACCACTTCGAGACCTGTTCGAAACGGACGACGGGTTTGGCTCGGATTTCTGGTCGCTTGACGACTTCCTGTCGATCCGGAGCCAACTCTTGTTGGAGGACCGGTGGGCCATCGGGAGCGATGGCGGTCGGTTCTTCGGTTATTTGATGAACTGGACCGCGCGAGTCCGACGATTCAAATAGATCAGGCATAAGGTACACACTACCAAGAGGACCAAAGCGGCTTCCCAGGTCGGGGGTTGACCGCGGGGATGAATCGTTGCGTGGGGTTTGCCGAGCAACCAACAGCCGACGAGTTTTGTCGAGTTCCAGAGGTCCATCAACCGCCAATGTTCCGAGAGACGGACGCCTTCAACGAGGAACTCCGAGACCATCCTGAGAAATAGAAAGAGGGTTGCCCAAACCAGGATAAGCGGCATCGACTTCTGGACCCAACTGGCTACTGCGACGAGAACGATGCTCAGGACGACCGTGATCAGGAGCCCATATGCAAGAATGCCGAGTAACAGCAATAGTCCAGCCGGACTCGCCCGTGGACCCGTTCCGAAATACTCCGGGTCGGTCAAATACCCCCAGTCGCCGAGACTGTGTTGGGCAAACAACATCAACGCCGGTAATGTGGTGAGCATGTTCACCACGATGCCCACGGCGAGACATTTTCCAATTATATAATGCCAACGCGAGATCGGTTTGGATAAGTAAAATGGGACACTTCCCTGGATGTAATCGTTGCCGACGAGGGTTGCTCCCGTCATGGCCAGCGTAACCATCAACATCGCACCTTGATAAACGAAGAAATACGAGAACGTCTCGTTACTTCCGTTCAGGGCTGCGATGGCGCTGCGAAGACCCTTGATCATGCGGTCGGTGCGGGTTCCAAATTCTACCTTACCGTTACCCATTAGCATCATGGCCCAATCGAGCAGGTATCCCCCGAAGAAAAACATCAGAAAGATGAAGAGCCCAAAGGCATACAGCACCCAGAACACGCGGCGACGAAATAAGTTCGCGATGGCAACGCGGGCGATCGGCCAAACGGCCCAAAAGGGTCGATAGGTCGTTCCGTTCCAGCCGCGATAGTGGAGGAGGTTTGGGCTCATGAAGGATTCGTGTTGCGGTTTGTTAGTAGTAGGCACACGGAGTGTGCCTACTACTTCAAACCTTACAAAGAATGTTCTTTTCGCTCTTGTTCGTCCAACACTCGATGGAACAATTCTTCCAATGTTTCGTCGTCGCGTTGGAGCCCACGAAGGGCCACGTGGTTGTTATCGGCGTGCGTGAAGAATAGCCGCGTAACCCATCCGTCCGGCACACGCACGCGTAATTCGCCCTGGTTATTGTTGTGAAGGATGTCGACTTCTTCAAGTTGGAGCTCGGCGATGAATTCGGACGGGTCTCCGTCGACTTGTAAACGGTAACGGTCATGGTGGCTGTGGCAAAGATCATCGACCTTGCCGTGGCGCAGGACTGTTCCCTGATGGAGAATGACAACCGTGTCGCAGACTCGCTCGACGTCGCCGAGCAAATGCGTGCAAAGAAGGATCGTTTTGTCGTGGTCTTGATTGAGTGCGAGGAGTAGGTCGAGCATGGTATCTCGGCCAGCTGGGTCGAGGCCGCTGGTTGGTTCGTCCAGGAGTAATACGGGCGGGTCGTGGACGAGGGCCTGAGCTAATCGGAGACGTTGTTTCATGCCGAGCGAATATTCGTCGATCAGGCGATAGCGGGCATCTTCGAGTCCGAGACACGTCAGCAGTTCGTGTGCTCGGCGTCGTGCTTGTTTGCGAGCCATTCCATCGAGTTCGCCCGCGAGCGCGACGTACTCGGCTCCTTGCATTCCGGAGATGAGTCCGTCTCGTTCGGGCATGTAACCGATTCCACGACGAAGCAGACTTCCCTGACCGAAAATTTCTGACGTCGCTCCTGTGATGGCGTCCCAAATTTTGTCGAGGAACGAAAGGTTCTCTTGCGGTGGTAGGAGTGGTTCGCCGAGAACGGTCCCGATTCCTGAACTCGGAGGCATGAGGCCCAACAAGATTTTCAGCAGGGTGGATTTTCCGGCTCCTTGGGAACCGAGAAGGCCGATGCGTCCGTGCTCCAACGTCAGCGTCACGTCTTGCAACGCTTGTTGTTGGCCGTACCAGCGAGTGATTCCGTGCAGTTCTATGAAAGGCTGAGTCATGCAGACTGGCTCGTGAGTTCCGTCTTCGAGTTCGACATTAACCGGTAGTGGTGTTTTGGTGTTGATTAACGGACGAAGCCGCCAACCGTTGAGTCACGAGTCGGAGGTTGGATTGGACCTCGGCCAAGAGTTCGGCTTGTTGTTGCTGGAACTCTCGCAAGCGTTCGAGTTGAGCTTCCTGGTTCAACAGAATCACTTGGAGTTCTCCGTTGGTTTCTCCCCACGGTGTGCCGTTGGCTTCGTGATTCGCTTCGGCGAGCCTTTCTTGTTTCGGTTCGCCAACTTCGGCTTCCATCTCTGCGCGGTAACGCCAGTCGTACCACCAGAAAAAGATGATTCCCAACAGGAGCCAAAGCAGACAGATGCACATCAAGTCTTCGAGAATTTCCACAATCTGCTCTCGCTTCTCAAATTTCACCGAGCATGACTAAACGCCGCTATTGCATTCAAAAAACGTCGTAGCGCCCAACATGGGAGGACATGCTCACGAGTGATGCAAGTTAACCCTCGCTGAATGGGGTCCAGTTTTCGCCGGGCTTTGATTTGAACAAGACATCTGCATACCGCCCGAACATGCCACTCGGCAGGAGATGCTCCATCAAGGATGTTTGTCTTTGCACAAATTCCGAAGGAGCCACTTCCCAAGGAGCGTTCACAATTTTCAGGATTATCCCCCAAGATACTTTGGTAATACTCTCAGCTGGGGCACCCAAACATCGATCCATTCCGATTCTATCGATTAGCTTGTGGCTAAGATATGTTGTGGCGCCGAACCACGGCAGACCATACTGCTCAAGCGAATCACTCAAGATCAACGATCCCCAATTATTGTTCACACCCCCCTCGAAAACAACCAGAGGATGACATGTTCCAAAATCAGGTTGGAGAATTTCCGCAAGTCGGTCAGACCAGCGGAAGATTTCTCCCCAATCGCTATGCGTTAAGGAACTGTCAAACGAAATCTTGAGCTTCCGGTAACCAAATGAGCCTTCCCATCTTGGCGGAGTCGTCCGAAGAAAATTGGAATGTGGGAATTGCCCCTCTCGAATTATTGAGAGGAGACCCTCAGCCGAAAACGTTGTCTTTGGTGGGTCGTCTCCCCAAAGAGTGGGGCTGAACTGTCGATCGGAAATCGCTTCAACGAATTGTGTTGCTCTTTGTCGTAAGTACTCCGGCTCCGGAATTAGGTTCAGGATGAGATTGGTGTATTTCATCGTGGGTTGTCCAGTTGACAGCAAAGGAGTATCCGGAAAAACAGCCTGCTGGTTACGTCGTATACTCCGCATTCAAACGGACATAATCGTGCGTCAAGTCGCTCGTCCAGAAAGTACATCCGGCGGTCCCAATCGAGAAATGGAACTTGATGGCGAGTTCGCGATTTTCCTTCATGTGGTTGGAGAGCGTGACTTTGTCGAAGGTCTGAGGTACGCCAGCTTTGTAGAGCAGGAAATCATCGAGCCAACACGAGAGTTGTTCTTCGGTGAACTCGACGCCCGAATACCCGGCGGCGGACACGAACCGTCCCCAGTTGGGGTCGGCTCCGAAAATGGCGGTCTTGACGAGGGCGCTTTCGGAGACGGCTTTGGCTACGCGGCGAGCTTCTTCTTCGGTTCGCAAGCCTTCGACTTCGACGCGGATCAAGTGCGATGCACCTTCCGCGTCGGCGGCGATGTGGCGGGCGAGTTCGCCGCAAACGATCCGGACTCCGCGTTTGAACTCGTCTAGCTCACCACCGCTGAGACGCGGCCCATCTCCGTTGCCCATGATCAGCAGCGTATCGTTCGTGCTCGTGTGTCCCTCGACGGTGATGCAATTAAATGTTGTGGCGGTCGACTCGCGAGCGATGGCCGTCAAGTCGTCCGGATCGACGGAGGCATCGGTCAACACGAACGCCAGCATCGTTGCCATGTTCGGGCCGATCATCGCGGCCCCCTTCGCGATCCCTGTGAATGAGATCGTTTGCCCGCCGATGGTGACCATGCGCGTATGCACTTTGATTCGCGTGTCGGTCGTCAGAATAGCTTGGGCCGTGCGTTTCAACGCGTCGGGGGCGTCGGAGAGGTTGTTCGTCGCGGTCCGAATGCCGTGTTCGATGCGGGGCATTGGGAGCGGAACGCCGATCACTCCCGTGGAACAAACGAGGATTTGTTCCGGTTGGCAATTGAGATTATTGGCCGTCAGTTCGGCCATTTGTTGGGCATCTTGGACGCCGCGTTCGCCCGTGCAAGCGTTGGCGTTTCCGGCACAAACGACGATGCCGCGAGCCTCGGAAGTTGGGACACGGGCTCGCGTGACGCGAACCGGAGCTGCCACGACGCGGTTCTGCGTGAAGACCCCTGCCGCTGATGCGGGACGATCACTCACGATCACCGTCAAGTCGAGCCGATTTCGGTTGTCTCCTCGGACTCCGCAGGCCACCGCGCCGAAGCGATACCCTGTTGCGATCTGCCAATCAGCCATTTTCTTGAGTCGCTCCAGGGTTTTTGTGGGTTGGGAGGAGTTAAGGTTGGGCTTCCGTTGTCTCTGGGGCGTGGAACCTGAAATACAATAAGTGTCCGTTTTTTCAAAGTCCCTCGCCCCGCTTGCGGTAAAAGGGACTTTAAGACTCCTCAAACACGAAAACGGACACTCCTTTATTTCGCGTTTCTTGCTCCAGACTGCGTAACGTTTTGGCCTGCGTCCTAGAAACCACAACACGGTCATATCTGTATTCTAAGTTCCTTGGCCAAAAGCGAGATTTACGGCTCCAGCATATACAACACAGCCGCAGTCCCGATCCGCAAGGCGCTCTTGTGGTCGTACCCCAGGCACTCGGTCGATTGCCTTCGCTCCATGGCACAGCCAATGTCATATTTACTGTACAAGATTACCCAGCGGTTATCGACCTTGATTCCTTCGAGCCGCGGCGCCATTTTCTTCATCAGCTTGCTTCCTTCGATCCGGCCTCGGATGGTCTCCTTCGTGAGGGCGTTTCCTTTTCCGTTGAGCTTGGCGCTATACAAGATGTCGTCTTCGGGGACGGGTTGGAGTTTGTGTTTCGGATAGATTTGCTTGACGAAGTTTCGGAACGATTTGTCGAACTCGGGGTTGCCGCAGCAAGCATCGGCAAACAAGAGTCCGCCGTATTTGAGATTGAAGCGGAGTTGCATGAGCTGGTCGTTGTCGATCGTAAACGACTTTCGCCCGTGCATGTACATGAACTTGAACTTCGTCAGATCCTCGTGGGCTATGTGCAGGTCTTCCTTGTTGACGGCGACTTCGATTCCCGCGAATTTGTTGACGTGCTGCATCAAGTTTGCCATCGCTTTCGGTGCGACGGCCCAATCGCCGCCGTGTTTGAGTTGGGCTACCTTGAGGTACCCACGCGGCGGAGTCCGCGATATCGTTTTCACGACCGCGATTTTCACCTGAGTCAGCTTTGGTCGTGGGGCTTCGAGACCGGTCGCGTAGGCCACGACGTTCGCGCCGAGTCGGTGAGCCAGTTGTCCCTTCCCGTCTTTCACCTCGTGTTCCCAGTAATAGGAAATCGCTTGTGGACTGTAGACAAGGAGCGTTTTGCAGCCGACACGCAAGCCATAGAGTTTGAGTTCTTTTTTCTGGCGAGCGTTTTTCAAGTTGTAGTAGGCGGTCCAGACGGCATGGTCGGGGCCAAGATCAATCAGTTCGCTCTCGGGCCACATCTGTTTCAAGAGGGCCTTAAAACCGGCGTCGAACTCGGGACTCCCGCAGCATGCCTCGGCGAAGAGGAACCCGCCGTTGTCGACGTATTTTTTCAAGATGTCTCGTTCGACGCGAGACAATCGGTTGCTTGAATTGGGGTCTCCCGGCAATCGAACGAGCGACTTGTGGCCGCTCAGGAAGACGACCGGGGATTGGAGCATCTCTTCGGCGATGGCGTATTGTGTCTTGTTGTCGACGGCTCCGTTGTTGGCCGAGATGGCTCTTTGAATGTCGAAGTTCTGCCAGCCGAGTTGTTGCTTCTTGAACAGGTTGTTGCTGATGAGCTCGGTCAGGTGCATCATCGCGGCCCGGTGGTTGTTCCAGTCGGTATCGTTGTCCTCGCGTGGATAGTTCCCGTGGACGAGTTTGCTCATCAAGACGGGGGTGCGGCCTTTCGAAAGGAACAGCAACGCGAAACTCGTACTGATCGTCGGCAAACTATCGTAGTTGGCGTCACCTCGGCCAAAGTACCATGACCCATCGGCGTGTTGCTTCTCGACCAGATAGACGCAACCCTCTCGATACCAATCGTGGCTCCCGAAGAAACGCAAGCCCGAGAGCCGCCCGACCCGCTCGATGCCGTAAATGTTGTAAAACGTATGGTTTTGGATTTCGAACTGGAAATGCTTCTCAATGTACTGGAGGGCGCGAGCGAGAGCTTTGTCCTTTTTGTAGACTCCGCAATTCTTGGCGACACCATTTACGAGAGGGACGAAGCGTTCTTTGTTCGCTTCGAGCCCGGAGAGCAATAACCCACACGCACCCGCGACAGTCATTGTAAATCGAGTGGACCTTCCTGTCGCACCGGGTCGGAAGGGTTGATATTCCCAGCCTCCGTTTTTCGCCTGTGAACTCGCATAACATTCGCGTATCTCGCTCCAGATGCTCTCGGGCATTTTGACTCCGGCCTTGCGGCCCGCGAGTAATCCGAGGATCGCATATTGCGTGTTCGAGCCATCAGGATTTTTGTTTTGGACGGCGATGGCGTAGGACCAGCCTCGGAGCTTTCCGTCAACGAGGGTTCGGCCTTTGATAATTCTGTCGACGTTTTTTTGGATCAGCTTCTTGTCTTTTGCGAAACCGGCGTCGGCGAGAACCATCGTCTGTAAAGCGATCACATAGGTGTCTTTCGGCGTCAACTCGCGGACGAACTCCAATCCGTTTTTCATCATGGTGTCGTCGAGTGGGACCCCCGCGTTGATGAGACTGAGCATTGTCAAACTCGTCCAACCACCATACATGCCTGTGCTCAAACGTTTATCGCTTCGTTCCCATCCGCCGTTGGGCCGCTGTCGTTTGCGGTGGAATTGGATCCCTTTCTCGATGGCCTTCTTCACTTGGTCGGCAAGATCTTGCTTTTTCTTTTCCTGGGCCACTGAGGTGGTCGGTGACAGGACGAACAGAATCACGAGTGTGATCAGGATGGTTCGTTGCATATCGGACGAGACTCCGTGAAAGGTAAGTGGGAAGGGAGATCGAATTGTTCGAGCAGTTTTTCGGGCAAGGTGGTTTCGCACAAAGCGCGAACACCCTGCCATTGAAGACTTGAACGCGTCTTCCACAATTTACCATTCCAGGCGGGAGTCGTCAGCCCCGTATTCGTATTGGAGGATCTCAAGAAGGTGCGTCGTTGTATTTTGGAGTTCGTTTTGAACAAGCCTGAAGCGCGAGCGAAGGATTCTTCTTGGCCTTCGCTCGCGGATCAGGCTTGTCAAAAACAAAGTCCAAAATCTGCAACGGAGGAGAATTGTGTTCCGATGCGCCCAACCTGACAAAGTATGGTAACTTGGAAACTCGTTTCGTGTCTATCTTCTCTCAATGGCCCGACCCATGACGACACAACAATCTCTCCTCAAAGCCATCCGCGAGTCGCCATTCGACGAGAACCTGCGTCTCGTATATGCCGACTGGCTCGTAGAATATGGAGACCCCGACCAAGCCGAGATGATTCGTCTCCAATGCGAGATGGAGTCGCTCGACTTTACGACGGCGAAATGGAATGTGCTTCGGGAACGAACAGAGGCCTTATTTCGAGAACATCATGCCGCTTGGACCAAATTGGAGTACGATCCTGACGAGGAGTCTTATGTCGAGTACGACCGAGGGACTTTGAGCCTGAATTTCAGTGATTTGTTCCTCGGTGACGTCGAATGGAAAGCATGGAAGAAATCCGTTGGCGAACGGCTGGCTTACCTCGACGCGGAGGCCATCGAAGAGGAGGAGCTGTTCGAGGCCTTAGACGCAGATGGCTGGCTCGAAGGCGTCACAACACTCCGCGTACCATATGTGATTTTGGATGAAGAGATCGTTGACATTCTGGCATCCCTGACCGAATTCCGTAGCTTGGAGGTGGATGGCAGATGGCTCGGCGCGGAAAATCTGGCGAAGT
>CAYYUU010000139.1:0-10915 GCA_964474955.1 uncultured Alcaligenaceae bacterium
TCTTCAGGCCACCAGTCTCTCTTAACTGGTGGTCCAGTTTTCGGGGTCCATTATATATAGCGGCGCCAATGGAGATGGTGCGCCATCACTTCCGGAGCCGCCTGAGCCGATGTTGATTTGAGCGAGGTGGGATCGTAGGACAGGTTTGTAACCTGCCCGGGTGTTTCGTGCACAGGTTCCAAACCTGTCCTACGGATCATTTTTCGTCACCTCGCATCTGTTGCGTACAATGCACTGTGGACATTCTCTGAGCACTGGCGAACGGCGGGAACCCATATACATCATGCAACGAGAAGTAGAACAGCGCGAACCGATCGAAGTTTTGGCGGACGATTTCACGAGGCGTCTGCGACGCGGCGAGAATCCGTCGATCGAAGAATACCAACGACAATATCCGCTTCTGGCCGCGCAGATCGGCGAACTCTTTCCGACGATTGCGATGCTCGAGCGAATGAAACGGAAGAAGGAGCAAAAAGCACAAGCTCCCGTTCCCATACTGGATACACCACGACCGGAACGGCTTGGGGACTTGCAAATCTTGCGCGAGATCGGTCGGGGTGGCATGGGCATCGTGTACGAGGCCAAGCAATTGTCACTCGGGCGACATGTGGCCGTCAAGGTGCTACCGGCGCAGGCAATTCAAGACCCTCAACGACTGCAGCGCTTCCAGCGGGAGGCCCGCACGGTGGCCACCCTCCACCACAACAACATCGTGCCCGTCTTCGGCGTCGGGGAGCACGAAGGGATACACTACATCGTCATGCAGCTCATCCGCGGAGTGGGACTCGATGAAGTCTTCACAGAACTGCAGAACTTGTCCGGCAAGGGCCAACAGAATGGAACCAACCCCTCCGTCCGTGTGAAGTTTGCCTCGACCATTGCCCAGGGGTTGTTGCATGCCCCGCTGGCTGAACCGAGACTCCACGGACACCAGACAGATGGAGTAGTGACAAGGACAAACTCTCCGCAGCGAAGGACCAAAACGAGAGTGCTTGGGAAGCCAGAACAGGGAAGGGATGGCGCGTCCTCGAAAACCGAGCCGCTTGTTCCAGGGCAGTCGATCCCATCACCTGATGGACATCAGCACTCGAGGACAGCCCAACTGCGTGCCGTCCCGGCCCTCCACGAACCAGCCGACGAGGTCGTTATGGTCACTCCAAAGGAGGGACAATCACCGCCCCCCACAACCCAAGATCGGACGCAGTACTGGCGCAACGTCGCACGGATCGGTTTGCAGGTGGCCGAAGCCCTTCACTATGCCCACCGGCATCAAGTCCTCCATCGGGACATCAAACCGGGGAACTTGTTGATCGATGGCAGAGGGGAAGTATGGGTGGCTGACTTTGGCGTCGCGAAGTCCCTCACGTCCGAGAATTTGAGCCAGACCGGGGAAGTCGTGGGGACCCTCCGATACATGTCTCCCGAACAACTCAACGGTAAGGTCGAACCCAGAAGTGACGTCTACAGTCTGGGACTGACGTTGTACGAATTGTTGACCCTTGAACATGCTTACCAAGGTGACGATCAGAGTGGCCTCGTCCAGCGGATCTGCAAGAGTGAGTTGCCGCTTCCACGACAACGGAACAGGGCGATTCCTCGGGACCTCGAAACGATCATCATGAAGGCGTGCGCCCGAGAGCCTTCCCAGAGGTACGCCACAGCGGGTGACCTCGCGGCGGACCTCCAGCGTTATCTCGATGATCGTCCCATCCGGGCCCGAAGGGTCACGCCTTTCGAAAGCGCCGTCCGTTGGACTCGACGGAACCCTGTCATCGCTAGCCTCACGGCTTTGATTTTCCTGCTGCTGAGTGTCATCGCGGTCGTGTCCTCGGTCGCCTATGCCCGGACCACCCAGGCGCTCAGGAACGAGCGGATCGAACGTCGTAAGACGGAAAAGGTGTTGCAGATCGCCCTCGAAGCATTCGACGAAGTCTACCAACGTTCGACCCCTCGTGACCTCCTCGATGGCCCGCAGTTCACGGTGGTCCGGAGCGATGGACAACAGGTCAACGTGGGGGCACAACCTGTCCCTTCCGAACAGTCGGCGGCGCTTCTTGTGGAGCTGTTAAAGTTCTATGACAAGCTGGCGACCATCCAGACGAACAACCGCGTCCTGCAGGAGCAGAGCGCAAGGGCCAGCTTTCGAATCGGGCACATCTATCGAAGTCTGGGTCAATCCGAGAAAGCACTCGCCGCCTACACCACTGCGCTCTCGAAATACAAGGAACTGGAGAACGAAGTCGGATCGAGGTATGTGATCACCAAAGTCCGCTTGCACGGAGCGTGTGCGGCGGTCTACCAATCCAAGGGTGACCCGACGAAGGCCAGGTCGGAATTCGAGAACGCCCTAAGTGTCCTCGATCGTCGAGACCTGAACTTGTCGCCACGGGACATCGCTTATGAAAAAGCGAGGGTCTATTTCCTCATGGGTCGGCGCTCGGCCCAACGCCCCGACCTTCCACCACCAGGACCACCGCCCAAAAGAAGTGGCAAGCCCGGTCCTCACGGTCGGGATGATCCACCTCCTCGCCGAGGTCGACATGGAGGCGGCAAGGGCGGTAAGGGCCCTCGTCTTGGACCATTCGCTTTTCCGCTGGCAGGTCTGTTCGGCCCCCGACATCCGCAAGTCCCATCCGCCGAAAGGGCAAGGCTGACCGCCCAAACGAAATCCTTGCGGGAAGCCGTGGCCCTCTTGGACGGTGTCCTCCAGACTCATCCCGACGACCGCGAATGTCGGTACCTGTTGGGCCTTTGTCACCAGGAGTTAGCGGGTGTATTTCGGACTCTGCACTTCCACCGCGATGCGAACAAGGAGCTGAACCAATCGATCAATATTCTGGAGAAACTCACCAGCGATCACCAACACGTTAGCGAGTACCAGTACGCCCTCACACAGAGCTACGTCATGGTCGACCTGGGACCTCCCGGCCCGCGGAGACAACAGGTCATGCAACACGCAAGAGAGTACCTGGAGAAGGCCTTGCACCTCCTCGAGCAACTCTCCAGAGACAACCCGGGACATCCGGATTATGTTGTGTCCCAGGTGCAGGCATACCGACAGTTAGGAGTCCTGCTCTCGCATGGTGACCCGAACCAAGGACGGAAGGAGAACGAAGGCCAGGCGAGGACGTACTTGACCAAAGCCGTGGGGTTCCAGAAGGAACTTGTCCGTCGGTATCCCAACGTCACGTCCTATAGACTCGGGTTGATAATGGTCGAGCAGTCCCTCGCGGACTTGCTCTTGAAGACTCGACACGGTCGAGAAGCCAAGCCCCTCCTCCAAAACGCCGTGACACTCATCAAGGAACTCCAACGCAAGAACCCGGATGCGGACTATTTAGATCGAATGTTGGAGTTTAGCGAACGAGCACTCAGGGACATCGACGAGGGACCGCCTCCGCCACCGGCACCGCGAGAACGGGGGGGCAGAGGTCCCGGCAGACGGAAAGGTCCTCGGAAAAGATGGTGACGAGGGAATAGGGCAGAGCACGGAACAGCGAACAGGGAACAGAAAGACAGGCGTCCTTTCGCGAAGCGAAAAACGACACTCTCAAAAACACGACTCTAGTTTCTCCGCCCGCTCCAGCGAACTAATGCCTGCTTCTGCACTTCGCCAGGCTCGATCTTTGCTATCTGTGTTTCGACAATCCGCGGAATCGGATTGCGCAGTTCAGCCCATCGCATCAATTCTGCGAGTTGGCTAATTTTATTGAGTCCTACGATTAGACTGTCTGATACAATACTCGTCTATCAATTTTCCGATTGAATTTCATGCGCAACCCGAACGACCGGCTCCGTTTAACAGCCTAGGTGGCAGAACGCGTAAATGGATGATCATTCTCCGAGAAGACGGATCAGGAAATATTTGCCAGTTTTCATCTTTTTGGGGAACCGCGAGCTAGATTTTTAGAAGACAGAGGATTTTGCCGCCTGGGGAGTTTCATCGATGGCTTCATTTTTCCGCGGTCTTTTCAGTTTGGGTCGGAACACTCAAACAGAAATCCAACGACCACGCCTGCAACTCGAGCATCTGGAAGATCGCGTTGTTCCCTCGTTTACCGGGTTCACGGACTACGAACAGTTGTTGGTCGAACTCTTGAACAGGGATAGGGCCAATCCGACGGCGGCCGTGACCAGATACGGCCTCAACAGCGTAAATGACGGACTCGCCGCCGGGACCATCTCCCTTTCGCCAAAACAACCACTCGCGCCGCATCAAGCTTTGCTCAACGCCGCTGGAGCCCACTCCGACGACATGCTCGCTCGAAATTTTTTCTCACACACAGCCCCATCACCGAAAGCGTCGACGTTTGATCAGCGCGTCCTCAATGCCGGTTACAATTATTTCACGACAGGGGAAAATCTCGCATGGGAGACCTACACAAACGGTAGCACTGTCGCCCGGACGGGCGTGATCTTCAAGCTGCACCAAGAGTTGTTCCTCAGTCCCGGTCACCGCACGAACATCCTCGAACCTGACTATGACGAAATCGGCACTGGAATCTCTTTTGGCAAGACTCCATATCAATCCGCCACATTTGCGGGTGGCGACGTCAGTATCGTGACGGAGAATTTTGGTAGTCGCGACAACTACTACGCGAACTACATCTTTTTGACCGGAGTCGCCTACACCGACGGAATCATCGATGACGACTTCTACAGCGTCGGTGAAGGACTCGGCGGCGTGACGATTACGGCCACCTCACGCAGCGCTACGTACCAGACAACGACAGCCAGCACCGGAGGCTATGCCCTCCGACTCGCACCCGGAACGTACACCGTGACGGCCAGTGGTGGTGCGCTCTCAAGCTCCATCGTTTTGCAAAACGTAATCGTCGGTTGGCAGAACGTGAAGGTCGATTTCGTGCCGCTCGCCGGTGGGCCGACGCCGCCCGTGATTTCGGCGATCTCTGATGATTTTGGACTCCAAGATGACGGAATCACGAACGATAACACACTGCAGATCCATGGCACCGGAATTCCGAACTCCTTGATCACGGTCTATCTGGACGACAACCCCCTCGGCACCACGAACTCAAACGCCAGCGGTCAGTGGACGTTCGACCATCGAGGCACCGTCTTGGCTGATGGGTCGTATTCGTTGACCGCAACGACCACCTACCAGGGCGAGACCAGCGAGTCCTCTCAAACATTCCCGTTGATCGTCCGCACTGCAAACTTGCCGACCCCCGAGATCACCGGGATCAGCGACGACGTTCCCGCACTTGGCGAAGGCGTAACGGTCGATCGGACTCTCGTGTTCCACGGCACCGCCGACCCCACAACGACTGTGCTCGTCTTCCAGAACGGCACGATGGTTGGCCAAACCATTCCCGAGGCGAATGGCACGTGGGACTTCGATTACACCGGGACCACGCTTGCTCCGGGCGCCTATGATTTTCAGGTCCAATCCGTCGACCTCGCGGCTGGCCGTTCGGCGTGGTCTTCGGCGTTCGAAGTGAGCATCGTGACCAACACTGCCCCGCAGTTCCCCGCCATCCCCAACCAAACGATCAAACACAACGGCTCGTCGTCGCCCATCACTATCAACGCGACCGACCCCGATGGCGAACAACTCTCGTATTCCGCAACCGTAAGCGGATACAGCGAAGCGTATAACTGGGACCAGGCAAAACGATTCCGGCTTTGGAATTCAGACTACCGCAACTACCTCGGACGGGACGAAAAATGGGTTTGGAGTGATACCGAAGCGAAGTGGTATATCGTGTTGCCAAACGGAAATCTCCATGCTCCGGTCGGAAAGAACATCGGCTCCGTTCTGACCAACGTCGGCACCGGAGCCTGGGCCAACCTTTCGAAACTTTACAACGCGCCCGAACCCCCGACTCCCAACGCTCAGGCCACCTTTAACGGCAATCAACTGACGATCACCCCACAAGAGGAAGAACTCGTCACCTTCCAAATTACGGTCACGGTCACCGACCAAATCACACCGACAAGCCGAACTTTCCGAGTGACAACGACTAACGCCGCCCCGACGTTCCACGATCCACTCGACGACCAACAAGTCTCTCACAACGCCGACACCGTAGCGTTCGACGTGTCCGCCACCGACCCCGACGGGGAAACGCCCGTTTACACGGCCCATTTCTTCGAATACGACGAACTGTACTCTCTCGACCAGGAACTCGGACTGCGACAACTCGGCGGGAGCTACTACACCAACTACCTCCGCCAAAACGAGAAGTGGATCTATTCGGACGCCAAGAGTCAGTGGCACTTGCTCTACCCCGACGGTTCGTTCTACGAAGCCAACGGCGAGGCGAGAGGAGCGTGGATCGCCAAGCTCGCACCAGGCGTCTACACGAATCCCGCTCTTCTGCACAATCCGGCCGCACCGGCAATCACCAACATTCCGCATTCGTTTAACGGCGGCGAATTGAACCTCGACGTCAGTGCCCAACCCGCCGGGATTTTCCAGGTCCGGATCACTGCGGCAGATGCCTTCACACAGACCACCCGAAGCTTCCTGGTCGAACTCACGAATCTGGCTCCGGAGTTTCAAGAGGCTATCGCTGACCACACAATCAGTCACTCGCAGGATATGCTCACGGTAAACGTATCTGCCACCGACGGGGACGGAGACGCTGTCAACTACTCCGTGACGGTGACGGAGAAGAGTCGCCTCTACGAACTGGATCAGGAGAAAGAGTTCTTCCAACTCGGCGGCAGCTACTACACAAACTACCTCAAGAAAAACGAAAAGTGGGTCCGGAGCGAGACCGAGGCTGCCTGGTACGTCGTGCTCCCCACGGGAGCATTGCATCGCTCCAATGGAACTTCCGTCGGGGCCTTCGTAGAAATGCTCGACTCCAGCGTCTGGCAGAATCCGGCGCTGCTGCACAACGCAACGCCGGGCGGCGTTCGGAACGACGAGGGCACTTCGATCTTGAATGGTAACCTGTCACTTTCTTTTCCGGACAATTACGCTGGGACGCTTGCGGTCACTGTCTCGGTGACTGACAACTCGGCAACAACAGAGCAAACGTTCGACGTCGCAATCACAAACACCGCCCCGGAGTTCGTGAGCGCTCAGCCGATTCCGACGCAGAAAATCTTGCACACCCAACAATCCTTCTCCGTGAACGTCTCCGCGACGGACTCTGACGGAGACCCAATCAGTTACGACGTCGGATTCGCAGGCATCAGCCGACTCCACCAACTCGATCAAGAGAAGGACTTTGTCTTCTTGCGGAGTTACTACACAAACTACCTCAAGAAAAACGAGAAGTGGATCTACAGCAACTCGGACAAACTCTGGTACGTCATTCTGCCGAACGGCAACCTTCACAAAGCCCCGACTGCCGCGGTCGGCAGCTTCGTTGAGAACGTCGGCGTGGAGGCGTGGACGAATCCCGAGTTGCTCCACGACGCCCAACCCGTCGATCCTCCAGCGCTCTCGTACATGGTTGTGAATGGACAACTCACGATCACACGACCGGCGATGTCTCCCGACAGCTTCCTGGTCAAAGTGAGTGCCAACGACGGGATCGCCGAGGCTTCCAAGACGTTCCAGGTCAACGTCCTAAACAACGCCCCAACCTGGACGACGAACTTCCCGAACTTGGAACTGACGACCAACCAGTTGCCCTACGCGATCAACTTCGGTGCCACGGACCTGGACGGAGACCAACTACAATACTCGGTCGAGGCGACGGACCTGTTGTATGATCTCGACGAATCGAAGGGCTTCCGGAAATTGGTGGACTACTACCAGAACTATCTGGGGCTCAACGAGAAGTGGATCTATAGCAACATCGAATCGCAGTGGTACATCATCAAGCCGAATGGTGACCTCCACGCGGTTCCCAACAGCACCGTCGGAAACTTTGTGGCCAATGTTGGTGCGGACGTCTGGACCGATCCGACGAAGTTGTACGGCGCCACGAATTCCGAGGAAGAATTCCTTGCAACGAATTTGCAAGGCAATACTCTCACCATCCAAAGCGCAACCGCCACGAACCGTCTCTATCAGGTGACCATGAGCGTCACCGATGACCTGGCGACGACTTCCCGGACGTTCCTGGTTTGGGTTTCGTAACCAACGTTCCCTTGCCCCGTTTTGTTTTGGAAGTAGCAGGCACACTCCGTGTGCCGTTCGCTTTTTGTCTTTCTTGTTCTGCGGCCCTTCCCACATCCGCCTTTCTCCTACACGGCTTCTCCCAAAAAACGTTATAGTAGAAATAAGCAACCAAGACATAACGCAAAGAGGAGGTATGCCATGCAACTGATTCTTCTGACGACTGTGATGCTCGTGGGCGCTGGCGGCGATACTCAATTCGACAAGAAGGCCGCCCTTGCTGCCTTGAAAAAGCAAGGCTCAGCCCACCTCCAAGCTGCCTGCAAACTCGATGCAGAGAAATTCATTGAGACGGTTCATCCGGCGGCCATCAAGAAAGTCGGCGGACGCAAGAAGATGCTCGAAATCCTTCGCGACGTCCATAAAAAACTCGCCGAGATCGGATGGAAAGACGTCAAATCTGTCGTCGGCACTCCGAAACAAATCACCGTCACGAAAGGTGAGGTCTTTGGGATTTTGCCGTTCACAATGACCTATAAACTTCGTGACAAATTCTACAAGGGCCAACTCTACAAACTTGGTGTGTCGGAAAACAACGGGAAGACATGGAAATTTGTCCGAATTCCCGCCACCGACGCCCGCAAGCAACTCGAAGAACTATTTCCGAAGCTGCCGAAAGACTTCTCGATCCCAAAACAAGGACGTGTCATTCCGCAATAGTTATTGCCTCCAGTAGAAATTAAATCACAATTTGTACTTGGGGCTTCGTCCCAAGCTGTCAAACAGGCGTCCCTTCGGGACTTTGCTTGGAGTCCTGAAAGGACGACGATTTGATAACTTGGGACAACGTCCCAGTGGAAGAATGTGTGACGTTACTTCCACTGGTCTCAAAGTCAGTGATCATGGACCTACGAATAGGAAGCTCATGAACTCCATTGCGATCCGTCTCATCCCGGACCAAGACCTCAAGTTGTCACTGCTGCGATATTGCGAAGAACAGGAGATTGATGCGGCGGGCATCGTTACGTGTGTCGGGAGTCTTCGACGAGCCGTCCTCCGATTTGCCGCTCGATCCGAGGGAACAATACTTGATGGGGACTATGAGATAATCTCTCTCGTCGGAACGATTTCTCGCAACGGTGCTCATTTACATATGTCCATCGCGGATCAAGAAGGACACGTGATAGGCGGGCATTTGTTAGAAGGTTCATGGATACGCACTACAGCCGAGGTTATATTGGGTGTGATGCCGGACTACGTGTTCACTCGCGAGGATGATCCACAAACGGGATATCGTGAATTACGAATCCGTAGAAAATAGTAGTAGGCACACTCCGTGTGTCGTGACCAACAAATTCAGCAAACTCTAATCACCAAATAAAATAGCCGTAGTTCTACGCGGCAAACATGCTACATTTCACGCCGTGGAACGATCCGAGCATCACGCTCGACATCATCGTCTAACTCTTCTTCGTCTTGAGACTCTTCGAGTGCCTGTCCGCGAATCTTTTCAATTGCGTTGACGACTTCACCATAAACGCTCGGGACGTTTGTCGTGTCCATCAACGCGGTGAGAGCTGGTAAAGCTCTCAGCCCGTCTCGCCCGCATAGTCCCAATGCTCGCGCCGCCCATCCTTCCGAGGGCAGCATCTCGGCCATCATCACTTCCGGATTCCGAGCGAGCGACCGCCAACACGTGTAGCAGAAATTTGTTCCGACGACCCAGTTCGACCTTGCCCGATTCCAGAAGTAGAGTTCTTTGCCGCATCCTTGACACACCAATTCAGTGCCGGCTTCCTGGGCGCCACGAAGATACTCCGAAGGTCGCCCCCATAACAAATCTATCAACGCCGGAACCGCGGACGCGATCAAGTCGGGACGGTCGAGCAGCGCTCTGGCGCAGGCCACGCGGACGGCGCGGTTTTCGTATTGGATGCCCGCGATCAAAAACGAAATGTTCCCCGTCCTGGCGGCCTCCCGAAGCCCTTCGACTTCGGCGAGGCTGCCGCGTCGGCGCTCCTGGGCTCGCATCGGAAAATATAGAAGTAAGCCAACAAGGAACCCCAATGTTGATCCAACGAGAAGGGGCACGCCCCATTGATGTGGGCCATCGTCCGCCCCGCCAAAGGACCAAAGATAGCCCATCACAGCCCCCGGCAATGCGAACACGAGTCCGAGCGTCAACAAGCTACCGACGTCAACGGATCGCAATTTGAACTTGAAGAGATCCGCCGAGAACGGCAGAGTTTGCATGTTCTCGGGCGTTGCGAGGAATGCTTCGGGCTGCTCGTCGGCGAATTCCGATTCCGAAGTCGTTGGAATTTTTACCGGACACCGGCACGCCGGACAGCGGGCGATAAGATCAGAATCGTCGGGGAACGAACCAAGGATGGCACCACAGTAGGGATTGATGCAAGAATGGAAAATCCCGTCTTCGCGATCGCGTGGAAAGTGTTCGAGCCCTTCCGTGATTAACGGCATCTCGACCAGCAGACTTGTGGCGGGGCGTCGGAGAGGAATGGATCGGCGTTCGGAATCGACGAATTCGGTGCTCTTTGCTTGCGGGGCTTCGGCCATGAACTCGCCGCCCAACCGTTCTCCGCAATGCGGGCAACTGCCGCGGCGAACTGCGGCTTTGTTCACTTCTTCCTGGCAATACGGGCAGGCGGTCGGCGGCATCTTGTTTCCTCACTTTCGATGATAACCAACACTTGATTATATCGCTCGAAGGGAGGAAAGAGAAACTGAGGCCTGGTGGACTCCCATGGGGCTCGGAAAAGTAGGAGGCATACTTCGTGTGCCGTGACCAAAAGTAGTAGGCATACTCCGAGCGCGAAAGAAATGACCGTCCGTTTCGTAAGTACACGCGGCTCG
>CAYYUU010000140.1:0-10839 GCA_964474955.1 uncultured Alcaligenaceae bacterium
GGGAAGTATAAGTATCTGCCCATTTTTGACATTCGAGATTTTGGAGTCGAACCACCAGCGGAATTCACAGAATGAACGCCAATGTTGTCGCCGTGAATCCCGAGCATCCCGAACCGGAGATCATCCAACGAGCGGCGGAGATTCTGCAATCAGGCGGATTGGTCGCGTTCCCAACCGAAACGGTATATGGTCTCGGCACGAATGCTCTCGATGCGAATGCTGTTGCGAAGATTTTTCAAGCCAAGGGGAGGCCCTCGCATAATCCTTTGATTGTCCACGTCCCCGACGTTGCAAGCGCTAAACAACTCGTTCAAGAATGGCCTGCGGTGGCCGATCGTTTGGCCGAACAATTCTGGCCCGGAAGCCTCACGCTCGTTCTCTCGAAGGCCGAGAAGGTCCCTGCGATTGTGACCGCCGACGGACCAACGATTGCGATCCGAGTTCCGTCGCATCCGGTGGCGCTTGCGTTGTTGCAACAAGCTCGCCTTCCCGTTGCGGCACCGAGTGCCAACAAATCCAATCGACTCTCGCCGACGTGCGCGGAACATGTCGCTCGCGATCTCGGCGAAGTGGTCGATCTGATCCTGGACGGCCGAGCGTGTCCGGGAGGGCTGGAATCGACGGTTTTGGACATGACTACTCAACCACCGCGATTGCTGCGTCCTGGTCTCGTGAGTCCGTCGGAGATTGAAGCAGTCATTGGGCCAATTGAAATTGCTGGAGATCGTTCCCACGAAGTGACTGGGCTTCGTTCGCCTGGGATGCTGCAGAAACATTACGCACCAAGGACTCCGCTGGAACTTGTCGAGGGAGACGCGACAGAACGAGTACGCGAATTGAGTTCTCGCGGATTACGAGTTGGATGGCTCCGCTTTGGGCGAGAAACGCAAGATGTACCAAGTGGTGTTGTCGTTGAGACGATGTCTCGCGATCCGAAGGAATACTCCGCGAGGTTGTATGCGGCGTTGCACAAATGTGATTTGAGAGGGCTTTCGGTGATCGTCCTGGAACTGCCACCAAAGACCGAAGATTGGTTGGCTGTGCATGATCGGTTGCGGAAGGCAGCGCAAGCAGAAATGTAGCAGGCACTCTCCGAGTGCCGTCCGCCTGTCTTTTGGTAATGGCACACGGAGTGTGCCTACTACTTCTGGTCACGGCACACGGAGTCTGCCTACTACTTTCGTCAGCCTTCCTTGGGTGTTCTCTGCCGCCTCGCTTCATACAACACCAACGCCGTTGCGATGGCAACGTTCAAAGATTCCACTCCTGGTTCGAGTGGAATCCGAATCGCTTCGTCCGCGAGATTTGCCAACTCTGCCGACAATCCAGCCCCTTCGTTCCCGAGCAAAAATAACGTCGGCTTCGTCAGGTCGAGTTCCCAATACGTGCGGTCGGCTTCTGGGAGTGTGGCAATTATCTGCACGCCCGCTTGTTGAGACTCGCAAATGGTTTCCGCGAGGTTGTCACTCACAGCCATCGGCAACTTAAACCACTCCCCCGCTGAAGCGCGGAGAACTTTTGGGTGGTCCAAATCGACGCTGTCGGGACTGAGCCAAACGCCGTCCGCTCCTGCGGCTGCGGCTGTTCGGATGATGGTTCCGAGGTTTCCCGGATCTTGGAGCGTCTCCAGCGCGACGCCCAAACTTACATTTGGAGAAAGGCGTGTGTGAATAGCATCTCTGGAGAGAGTCGCGACGACACCATCAGGATGAACCGTTGTGGCGATGGCTCCTAGGAGTTGCTCGCTGACGGTTTCGACTCTTTGTGAACGTGCCTGCCCCTGTTGCCACAACTCAGGATGTCGAGTTTGCCAGGTTGGAGTCGAGCAGATTACTTGGAGGGTGGTTTCTGTGGCGAGTGCTGCTTCAATCAAGTGGGTGCCTTCGACAAGAAAAACGCCTTGTTGTCGTCGGCCCTTGGGTTCGTGGAGACGTCGCAACTGTTTCACGAGTGGGTTCTGGAGACTCGTCAACATTGGGCGGTCACTCGTCTTCGTCTTTCGGGGCTCGTCGCCAGGGAGTCCCAGGGGCATCGCGTTCGGCTTGCCATCCGGGTGGAAGGTCGGCCAGTTCTTTCACGGTGGGGTCGAATTGCACCACAGTTGAGAGCGCGACGAGCATCGCGTCGGATGTCGTGATTGACTCGCCCGTCAAGAACTGCCACCCGCTTGATTCGTCCTCCGGGTCGTCGTCGTGGGTTACGAGCAAGATGGGGTTGCCCTCGTGAAAAATTTGCTTCAGGCTGAAAGAGATGGCATTCGGAGGATCGGGAAAGAGCCAACCGTCAGTCAGTAACGAGGTCGGGCCAAGAATACGCTGGTGCCAATACAACTCGTAAGCGCAATCAGGTTCGCCAGGGAATTGCCCTGCGTTGTCGGGATACACGCATTGGACGACAGGAAAGTCGTTTCGTCGATGGAACCAACAAGCGTACCCCATGTATGCTTCGTTGTGTTGCGGAGAAACTGCGACGAAGTCGACCGGGACGTCTTCGAGGACTCCTTCGTATTGACCGGGGTCGAACCGCTTTCCCATCCGTATCATCTCGCCGATGTGGTTGATGAGGGACTGAGCCATTGTTGGTTTCAGGCCCATGATGATGACTTCCGGATGGTTGAATGTGCGAAACAAACCGACCGAAAACGCATACGTTGGGTGATAGTCTTCGGCCTCAATCGCGACGACGGCCCAGCCGATTTTCTCGCACGCTTCCAGAATATGCCGGTCCTGTTCGTCCTCCGGTGTTGGTAGTTCTCGCTGCGTCATGAACGCTCCTGTGATTCCGTCGCAATCTCAATCATCGGTGCGGCGGGACTTTACACCAACTCCCGGATCACTTCGCCCTTCGGCAGAATGTGGACCGGCCGCCCTGTGAAATCTTCAAACGTGTTTCGTGGATTGATCCCGAAGCGATGATATATGGTCGCCAACAAGCTATTGCTATCCATCGGCCGTTGGACCGGATGTTCGCCTCGTACGTTCGTCGCTCCGACGACCTGTCCCATTCGCAAGCCTCCGCCAGCGAGGAAAACGCTCATGGCTCGGGGCCAGTGGTCTCGTCCGGGTCGTTTGGAAGAATGTTGGTGGCGGATGCGTGGCGTTCTGCCAAATTCTCCACAGAAGACGAATAATACATGGCGATCCAACCCGCGGGCATGGAGGTCTTCGACGAGCGCCGACATGGAATAATCGAGGGCCGGCAGCTTCAGTTTGTACGCATCGAAGATGTGCGAGTTGACGGAGTGGTCGTCCCAGTTAGAAGTTCGTCCGACGGAGGCGGGTAGTCGGTAGGTCGCCTGGCATTGGACGAAGCGAACGCCGGCTTCGACGAGTCGACGACACGTCAACAGGCTCTTGCCCCAGTGCGTACGGCCATATCGTTCCTGGACTCGGTTCGGTTCGCGAGAAATGTCGAACGCCGTGCGGGTCTTGCCGCTGAGAAGAATGTCGATTGCACGTCGTTGGTGATCGTCGAGATTGTCCTGAGGCCCGGATTCCTCCGACCTGCGTCGAAGGTGGTCGAACTCTAGCAACAACCGACTGCGTTTGCGAAGTCGGCTCGGTGATGCGACTTCGAGTTGGATCGTTTCGCGCCCGTCGTCGGGATGATAAATCGGTATCGGATCGTAGATATTGTTTCCGCTCGCCGAAACAGGATTGTTCGAATACGGCATGAACGGCGCGTTGGCCCGCCCGAGATACGCGGGACCACCGCCGTAGAACTGCGTGTTTCCCACGAAAAGGGGGATGTCCGATCGTCGACCGGAAAGGTGTTTGGCGACGACTGAACCGATCTCGGGATTTTCGGAACTCGCCAAGTTCGCCGCACGCGACGAATGGCCCGTCAAAAACCGATGTGTTCCGCCCGAGTGTTGGGCCCGCTCGTGATGCAGATTCCGAAGGATCGTATATTTGTCGGCCATTGTTGCGAGTCGCGGAAACAACTCACAAATGTCGATGCCGGGCACGTTCGTCCGAGTAGGTCGAAACGCTCCACGGTAATCTTCGGGAGCCTCTGGCTTGAGGTCGAACGTCTCCAGATGGCTCGGTCCGCCATTCGCCCAGAACAAGATGACGGAGAAATTCGGATCGAGGGTCGTTTGGTGCTCGGCGGCCAACAATTGGCCGAGGCGGCAGGAAACCCCACCGCTGAGCGCACCGAAACTCAGTGCGCCGAGTTTCAGCCAACTCCGGCGATTCATAGGTCCCGAGCAGTGACCAGCCGTGTGTGTTTCGACCACTGGAACTAGACCTCGCTGTTGTGAGAAAGTTAGATATAGTCTAATCCGTCTGGTTCAGAAAGCAAGGAGGGGACGCAAGGGGAAGGTGCCCCGGTGGATTTTGGAGTTTCGCGTTTTCGACAAGCCTGAAGCGCGAGCGAAAGCTCTTTCTTTGTCCTTCACTCGCGCTTCAGGCTTGTCGAAATGTGCCCAGCTTAAGCGTGAACCACTCTCGGACTCCGACCTCACGGCTCAGCCTTCCTCGCGACGAGTCCCAGTTTTGAACGACAAATGAGCAGGTTTTTCCGAACGTTGATGTTCGACTTCGAAGTCTGTGCTCTGTGCTTCGGTCGCTTTGCGGAATCGCGTGGAGAGAGTACGCAACACGTTGGTGATGAGAATCTCGTCCCCTCCCGTCGACTGCAGGAGTTGTTCAATGCTCATTCCGTAAATCGTCGTCTTGGTAATGGATGTAGCCTTGATGAATTGGGAGGTTCCTTGGCCCACGGCAAGTCCCCCGAGAACGTCTCCTGGTCCGGCCACACCCGAGGGCACCTCCTCTCCGTCGAATTCCCGAAATAGTTGTACGTTACCTTCTTGAATGCTGTACATCTGGTGGGCGGGTTCGCACTGCCGCATCATCACTTCTCCCGGTTCGAAGCGGAGTTTCCGGACTCGAACGTTCCGCAGAACCTGTTCCGTCCGAAGGTACGCATAGCCGGTCCGTACCCACGACCCCAATAGGAATCCGAACAAACTCCCAACGACGTTGGCCACCAAGTCACCGAGGTCGAGTGTTCGACCGAATGAGGGCTGGAGGAATTCGATCAACAAACCCATGAGATTCAGAGCGAGCAACACCAGAGCGTGGAGACGTCGTTTGAAACCGAGTGTGAAGGTCAAAGCGAGAATCGCGTAGGCCACTAAATGTAAGAGTTTATCAAGGGGATGTATCGATTGTCCGTCGCCATGCACCAAGTGCGAGACATCGACGCCGCGACCGAGGCTCTCGACAATGATTCCGAGGATCCCGACGAACCCAACTGCGATCAAACCAACTCGCAACGGTCGTGGAAGTTCCAGCGATTGTTTTGAACGGGACGGCAGGGGCGAGGTCTTCAAAGCATTCAGTTTGGGCGCGTCGGTTGGTTTGTTTCCGCGCGAAACGGGGGCATGGTTCATGGAGGGCAAGCCCGAGGAGTGAGGGACAGCGTCGGCACGGTAATGGGACTGAAGATACGATAGGGATAGAGAGGGCAAAAGCCATTCTTTGTGCCGACGAGATGCGGAACCGTTTCACTCCTTTAACACGGAGTCAATCACTTTATACGCTTGCGTCCTCAGGTCCGCAGGAAAGTCATGATCACAAGCTGGATGTCTCACAATGATATTATTTTTGTGTCCGAGCAACCGATAGATCGGACGAGCGGCCGCGACACATTTGTCGACGCTCTTCCAACGAAAGTTACTATCTCGTAATGGTGCATTGACAAATACTTTGCGAGGGGCCAACGCACCGAGCAACTCTGGAAAATCGAATGGAATCTCCTTCAACTTTCCGCGATAGTTGGATAGCTTCGGCATATATCGGATTTGGCACCATCCTTTTCCGAAATACCAATTTCGCTCGGCCCCGTCGTAATAATCCAGGAATGAATCGAATCCACAACTACTCACGATCACTTTGATTCGTTTGTCGAACACGGCGGTATAGATAGCGTTATGTCCGCCGAGGGAATGACCGATTGCTCCGAAACTCTTCGAAGAGTCGACATACTTGAGTGAAGCCAATAGATCGAGGGCTCGCGAATTATCCCAGATTGCTTTCATTGTTCCGCTGGAATATTTAAGTTTTCCAAGATTGGGCCAATAGTTCGCCAGATGTGGATACGCGGGCGCAATTGTGACGTAACCGCGTTCGGCAAGTTCGGCAGCGTATTGTCGGCCCTTCCGGCCACTGAGTCCTACCACAACTTTGTGTCCAACTTTGTTATCCGTCGGATGGAGACACAATACAGCCGGAGCTTTTCGTTTTACTTGAAGTACACTCTTGGGAATACATACGTAAGCCGGAGTTCTCGCTCCCTTTTCGGATTGATACGTGATGAATCGGCGGACGTACTTTCCAACGTTGGCCTCTTCGAGAACTTTCACGTCCAATGCCACGCGCCGCTCCTTGGATGGAAACTTGCCCATCACCTTCTGCATGCCATTGATGATTTCGACTCGACGTTTTTCCCAGTCTGTGGGAGTCTTGACGCGGCGCACTTTTCCTTTGTCACGAAACAGGAGGAGGTTGAAACGATCCAATCGAGGAGGCGTTCCTGCTATTACGGAATTACCACAGGAAACAACAATCAAGATGAGTAGAAGTGTGTGAGTTCGCAGCATGGTGAGGATCTACGTAAGGGTGATGTCATTTCTTCTTGGCTTGCTCAGGAAAATCACGTCGATATCTTTTGAGAAGCGCCGGAACGTCAGCCGGGACGATATAAATCTTTCCACGAATGCGTTTCGTTTCGCCGGGCTTGAGGCCGCCAATTCGGAAGTCGCTGTGAATACAGGTGATGACGCCCTGGAAGATTTCTTGATACGGTTCCCAGGCAACTGCCATGATGCGTTTCTCGTCTGCCGAAAAACATCCGGTGAGTCCGTTCGATGGGACCAGCTTACTCAACGGGCGTGGATTGACGTCATTCCGGTTCACATGTTTTGGACAATAAACTTGGCCGGGTGTGTAGCGAGCTTTTCGAGCCCACGGTTTTGTGGGAAGGCGAGTGAGTTTTCCATCGAGGAAGATGAAACTTTTTCGGATGTATTTGGGAAATAGTTTTCGAGCGTCGTCGGTCGGGCATCCTGTGAATTTTCCGACGCGAATGCAAGGCTGAGCCCAGTGAGCTTCGGAATGTTCTTTGGTGGGGTTGTGGGCGACCAAACGGAAATCGACTTCGTCAACGCCTGCCGTTATCCGATGCTTCACGATGACGCCGTCGCGTAATCGGTCCTGGAGTTCGATCACGCGACCATCTTTGCTCACCGATAGTAGTTTTGTCTTGTGGCCGATCACGGTCTCTCGCCAATCGCGATCCGTCGAACCGGGTCGGCAATACGCTTCGAGGTACAGAATCTTGATCGCACCGCCCGGAATTTGTTTTCCGGAGATCGTGAGATAGTTCTTGGCCCAATGGAGCTTGAGACGTGCAGGCTTTTGTTGTTCAGTCTCGACCGTTGAAAGTGAAGCGAAGGAGAACAACACGAGAACCAAGAAACATCGTGGGGACACGGATCACCTCCGGCATCAATTTCCCAAGTTGCAAATCACAGGTGGGCTATCGGCGACTATACCGCGAGTTCGGGGCGATGTCATTCGTCGTTTGGAAATATCGAGAATGGTGGGATCGGGTTGTTTTATCCCAACCCGAAGCGCGAGCGAGGACCAAGAGCGCAAGCGGGAAACAACGCTTTAGGCCGATTCATACCAACCCGAAGCGCAAGCGAGGACCAAGAGCACAAGCGGGAAACAACGCTTCAGGCCGATTCAATCCACCCCGCCAACAATGCCTGAAGTGATCTTTCCCGCTTCGCATAGTGTTGTTTGTTCGCTTCGATGGCTTTCCGCTGCCAAGCAGCAAAAGCCAACTGCGCTCAGTGTTGTTTGTTCGCTTCGATGGCCTTCCGCTGCCAAGCAGCAAAAGCCAACTCCGCTCAGATCCTCGCTTGCGCTTCGGGTTAGTGTCCGAATCCATCACACGCTTAACGAGTTTAACTAAATCTCTAAATCATCCGGCGTTTCGTAGTCGAGCAAGTCGAGAAGTAGTTCGCAAGGATCAACGTCGGTGCAGGGAAGTGGCCAGGACACACATTCGGTCGCGGCCAGTTGGCATGCGGCTCCGCGGGAACGAGGTTCTTGCCAGAGGGAAACGAAGCGGCTGACGATACGCATTTTTCGGCAGAGTTTGGCCACGGCTTGTTCGGCGAGATCCGGACACAAATAATAATCGGCGAAACGTTCGGCTTGCGTCACTAGCCACTCGATCAAGATGCGGGCCTCCGGATCGGCCAATCCTCGAGTGAGGGACTCGCTCTCAAAGATCGGGTTGAGAACTTGTTTCGCAAGCATAGCACTTCGCCCCGTTGACGGACATTGCCCTTCGCCCAAGCGCAGCCCCCGAAGAGACAGGTGACGTTCCGGCCGTAGCGGAGAGTCAGACGCCAAACGAAATGCGGAGATTCCGTTCGTGGTCTGGCTACGTCGCTGAAGGAACGAAGGCCGTCTCGGTTCGCTTGGTTTTTGAGCAGTGAGGGGCGGGTGTATAACGAGGATCGCGTTGGAACACAACCGCAAAAAGTGAGGCGAGGTGTTTGGTCGTTCGCTCCCCGAAGTTCTTGACTCCCTTGGCGATGCCCTATAGTCTGCCCTATATCTAAACAGAATAGGGCCTTGGAACTCATCGAAGGTCCTCCGTTCTGTACTCATGAATAGATATAGTGGTCGAACGCTTTTGATTCGACGGGGAGATCCGTGCTTCGATGATTTACAAGCCTGAAGCGCGAGCGAAGGCCAAAACAAGATCCTTCGCTCACGCTTCAGGCCTGTGCCAAACCAAAGCGACAATTCAAATGGGTTCGACCAATAGTCTTTTCTTGATGCGTTGCGGCGCACCAACTCGCGCCCGTTGAGACCACTACCTCAGGCCGAATTTGCGAAGTCAAACAACCTCCCGGGAGCTTTGCCGTGAAAGCCGAGCCGACGACGATGCCCCCTCCGATTTTATTTGCTCAATTGACTGCCTTGCACTGGTCGTTGATTGTCGCCGGGGTGGTGCTCCTGCTCGTGCTGGTGTATGTCTTCCGCTATTGGGTCCTGATTCGGATTCCCGTCTGGGTGTTGGCCCGCGTGTTCTACCGACTCCGAATTCATGGGACCGAAAACGTTCCGAAAAGCGTGCCTGCGTTGTTGGTCTGCAACCACGTAAGTTACATCGACGCGCTGCTTCTCCTGGCCAGCATTCAAAGGCCCATCCGGTTCTTGATTTGGGCGGCGTTCCTCCGGACGTTTGGAATTAGCCAGGTTCTCCGAACGGCACGAGTCATCCCGATCGATGGCAAGTCCGGTCCGCGTGCGATCATCAAGTCGTTGCGTATGGCCAGCGAAGCCCTCGCCAACGGCGAACTCGTTTGCGTGTTTGCCGAGGGAGGAATCACGCGGACGGGTTTCATACTGCCGTTTTATCGTGGGATCGAAAAGATCGTCGAAAAGAGCCCCGCGCCGATCATTCCGGTGTATCTCGATCACGTTTGGGGAAGCATCTTCAGTTTCCAAAGCGGAAAATTCTTCTGGAAGCGGCCTCGTCGGTGGCGGTATCCGGTCACCATCAACTTCGGCGAACAACTCGATGCGAAGACGACGTCGACGCAAGTTCGTTTCGCCATCCAACGGCTTGCGGCGGAATCGGCGGTGCGGCGAATGCCCGAACGAACGCCTGCCCACCGTCAGTTCGTCCGGACGGCGTGTAAAAATTTGTTCCGCACTTGCTTCATCGATCCGAGCAACGAACAAAAGCCGGAGATGAAGTATTACGAAGTGCTCGTCGGCGTGAAAATCTTTGCCAAACGCCTCGCCGCGATTCTGGGGGACGAGAAGCTGGTCGGGGTTTGGATCCCGCCAACTCCGGGTGGAGCAATTGCGAACATCGCCCTCGCCGTGCTCGGCAAAACGTCCGTGAACTTGAACTATACGTCGTCGAAAGACGTGGTTCGGGCAGCGATTCGACAGTGCGGGATCAAGCACGTTCTCACGTCGCGACGATTCCTCCAGCGAATCTCACTCGATCCAGGGCCCGGCGTCGAGTTGGTCTACCTCGAAGACATCAAGGAGAAAGTCACGAGTTGGGAGCGAACGAGTACGTTCCTCAACGTCCTCCTGACTCCGCGAATCCTCCAGGAACGTTGGTTCCTGGGTCTGGGCAAACATAGTTGTGAGGACCTAGCGACGATCATCTTTTCGAGTGGCAGCACGGGCGAACCGAAAGGGGTGATGCT
This sequence comes from uncultured Alcaligenaceae bacterium, assembly GCA_964474955.1. Classification (GTDB taxonomy): domain Bacteria; phylum Planctomycetota; class Planctomycetia; order Gemmatales; family Gemmataceae; genus CAYRFQ01. The sequence continues at coordinate 10,262 of CAYYUU010000140.1, forward strand.
CACCCACGGGAACGTTGCGGGTAATGCCGAGTCGATGATTCAGGCCGTCGACTTCTCGAGCAGGGATAAGATTTTGGGCATCTTGCCGTTCTTCCACAGCTTCGGCTATACCGTCACGCTCTGGGTTCCGCTGCAGGTCGGGGCGTCGGTCATCTTCCATCCCAACCCTCTCGAAGCGAAGAAGATCGGGGAGTCATGCAAGAAGTATAAATGTACGATCATGTTGGCCACACCAACGTTCTTGCGGTCGTACCTCAAGCGGTGTGAAGCGGATAGTTTCCGGGGCCTGCGGTTGCTCATCACGGGGGCCGAGAAACTGCCGCAATCGCTCGCCGTCGAATTCCGCAAAAAGTTCAACAAGGAACCGCTTGAGGGGTATGGGTGCACCGAGTGTTCGCCGGTCGTCTCGACGAACGTCCCCGACTGGCAAGACGGCGAGTACAAACAAGTCGGGACCAAACGCGGGACGATCGGGCAGCCCATCCCTGGTGTTGCCGTCAAGGTCGTACACAAGGAGACTTACGAAGAAGTGCCGCCCGGCGAAGAGGGTTTGTTGCTGGTGTATGGTGCCAACATCA
>CAYYUU010000141.1:0-10829 GCA_964474955.1 uncultured Alcaligenaceae bacterium
TTGCCGAGCGTCCCATCATTCTTGACCGGAAACGCTTTCCAAATCGGGAGCTTCGGGTCAGAGTTGGCGACGAATAACGTTTTCTCGTCGAGCGAGAATGCAATCCCGTTGGGGCGAGTCATCTCCTTCGTCAACAGAGTCAACTTGCCGTCTTTGGAGATGCGGTAGACGCCGCAAAAATCGAGTTCGCGGGCGGGGTCGTCGTAGCGTTTCTTGAGCCCGTAAGGCGGATCGGTAAAGTATAGATCGCCGTTCGAGTGGAACACGGCATCGTTCGGGCTGTTGAGGCGTTTGCCCTTGTACTCACGCGCGAGGATTTGGAACTTCCCTTTTTTCGTCTTGCGATTGATGTCCTTGAACGACAACCGAGCGACACATCGGTCGCCGTGTTGGCACAGGATGAGGTCGCCATTTGGGGCGAGGATCAGGCCGTTCGAGCCCGGTTCGTCCTTGCCGTCCTTTCCTCCGCGAGGTTCCTTGCCGGTGTAGCCGCTGGGCTTGAGGAACAAACTCACTTTGCCGTTCGGTCGCCACTGCATGACGCTGTTCATTGGGATGTCGGAGAACAACAAAAAGCCGCCCTTGCCCCTCTTGACCCAACACGGGCCTTCGGTCCAAACGAACCCCTCTGCGACTTTTTCGATCGCCGCATTTTTGGGTAAGATTTTGTTCACGGCTTTATCGAATCGCAAGACCTTTCCCATCGTGGGATAGGTCTTCTTCGGCTTCTTTTTCTTGCCCTGAGCACAACTCGTCCCTGCGGCAAAAGAAACCGACACGCAAACCACAAGCGAGGCCGCAAGAGTCAATCGCATTTTCATGATGTCAATCCTCGTACCAAGTTCATCACAGCAATCCTGCGATCGATCGTACTTTCGGGCGATGGCGACGACAAGGAGATTTCGAGAGGTGGAAGGGGAAAAGGCGAAAGGCGGGACGGTGGAGCGTTGAGATTCGCACGTTCGCCCTATTCTTGAATTTCGCCCATGAGCCGAGACAAGCGTTCGGCGAGTTGGTCATCGGCGGCATGGGTCCAGGTAAAATTGGGAGGAGGTTCGAACGCCCCTTCGGCGGTGAACGCCGACGTCGGTGCCGGAACCAACGGGAGCATGCCAAGCGTCTGCCCACCCAGGCCAAGCTCGAATCCGGTGACTTGCTGTAGCTCACCGACTTCGAGCATTCCGGGTGCGAATGGCGTTGGCCCGTCCGTGATGAGCACTTCTTGCTCCATCAGCAACGGTGGACTCACGGCATCGGGGACCGACGCTCGCGTTTGCAGAGTGCACAACCCCGCGACGCCGAGTTCTCGACTGCTGACGAGGAAACAGGGGCCAACTCGGGCGACTTCGGCGAGTTTCGGGGCTCGCCGCGTGAGCGTCACTGCTCCGGCGTGATCTTGCACCACAAATCGAGTTTCCGAAATGCGAAGCGAGCGCTCGAAGTCTCGTTTCGAAATCGCCTTGACCCGTTGTCCATGAATCGGTTCGCCTTCGAGAAACCAGGTGATCGTCCAATTCCCCATTCGGCGATTCAGGTTCGGCGACACCGTCACCAGGGCTTGACGGCCTTGCAGTTGCGAATTCGAAAACAAAATGGGGATGCGTTGGGCCGAGTCGGCGCGTTGATCGTTTCGGAATTCGACCTCCAACCGCATGTCGAGGACGGGGGCCAAGCTCGTTGGGCTCGTCAACAATCCGCTGGCCACGAGGCCTTTCGATTGGGTCGAGACGAACGTTTGGCAGGCCACACTTTGTTGACCGAGATTGACAGTGACGGTCGGCAGTTGGAGCGAGAGTTGCCGAAGAAAATCCGAACGCTGGAGAATCGGAATTTCCAGTTGCCCGAGCAAGCGGGTTCGCCACCAAAGTTGGGCCGAGGTCGTGATCGATGGGGTCGGAAGGCGAAAGAAGAGACGGTAGCGGCGGTTGTCGGGCTCCTGGCGAACCGACTCCGGCGAGATTGGTTCGCTGTGAGGTAAGCGCAACGTGAAATCAGATTTCGCGCGACCGCTCGCGGGCAGCCGGATGAGGGCCTCGACGACAACCGCGTCGGCGTTCCAGGGGACGGGTTGTTTGTCGAGACGCAGCCCGGCCTTCTCGAAGCTGAAGAACAATCCTTGTTGAGTGTTCATCCGATACCGGGGTATGAGGTCATTCATCACCCAGTCGCGCCAGTGCTTGATCCAGGGCCACATCCAGTTCCTCCGGCGATTTGTCCGAGAATTTGGGATGGTCGCGACAGACCAGACACTCCTCGGATCGCGGAATCCGGAAGCGATGCGGGCGAAAGGCTTCCTCGAATACATCCGGGACGCGTTTCAACGACCACAATAATGTCGTGAATCCTGGGTCATAGGTTTTTGGGTTCGTCGACAATTCCAACGTCACCAGGGCGTGCAACGAAGCGATGGCCTCGATCGCAGCTTTCGAAGCCGGAATGCGCGTTTCGTGGACGGCCCCGTCCGGTTGGGAGTAATCCGGCGAACCCGTTTTGTCGACTTCGACACGTTGGAGCCGACTGGCTACGCATCCGTAACACGGTCCACCAGGTACAAACAAGTGCACGAATCCGCCGATTCCCCCGCTGAGCACTTCTCCCAAAGTCCACGGCTTGCGAAACCGACGCATTAACGCATCCCAATGATATTTCGCAGGTTCGTTATCTACCGCACATATCCCAAGATCAGCATCGGAAATCGCCTTTTCGATCGTCGGTTGGCTCTGCAGATCGAGGACATCATATGGGAGACTATGTATTTGCAAGTCGGGCCTACGTGCCCGTACCCACTCTTCGGCGAGTTCTATCTTTTGTCGGCCTACGTTACTCGGTGGAAATATGTGTCGATGGACGTTATGTTCTTCGTAGATGTCCGGCTCGATCAAAGTCATTTCGGTGATGTGCTTTTCGCGACATACCATGTCCAACACAGGCATGCCGCCACTTCCTACACCTACTTGGATGATGTGAGTCATCGAATCTTCGTCCATTCGAATTCAAAGAGGCCTGAAGCGATTTTCCCACTTTGCTCAAAGTCCTTCGCTTGCGCTTCAGGCTTGTGTCAAACATTCCTCGCTTGCGCTTCGGGTTGGTCGAAAGACATGCCACGCACCAATCATCCAGAGGGCGACTTTACTTCGCTTCGGGCAAGGGCCATTCACCGGTTTCGTGCCAAATTTCGTAGCACGCCAACCATCGCCAAGCTGCCTGGACGGCAAAAACGCATGTATATTTTGCAGGGTCCCACCGACTCGTAACTCGGGTGCTTCCCTGTCGCCACATACATAGAGTTTGGCCTTCCAACAAGTGTGGGCAATGTTTGATGGGAGTCATCACCTTTGTTTCGGGCGGCACAGTGGGATAACTGTTCCCAAGGCGCGTTTCGAGGACATAGATGTTATGCCCCGGTTTGAGTCTATACCGGAGAGCCAACCCGGTCCCCGCCCGAACAACGCGAATCTTGAATTCGTCATCGCGTCCTTCATTATAGCGTTCAATGACCGGAATCTCAGTGGTGAGCAAACGACGTTTGCCTTCTTCACTGTCGAGTAGTCCCATGATGCCGAATCCACAGAGACTCACCACAAGAGTCGCGGCTCGTTGTGGTGAGGTGCCTTCCAAGTAGTATCAGTAATGGCAAGGAACAGATTTGATGGCCGAGATGACGTCTTCTTCGGGGACTTCGTCCGTCGTCCCGGCAAAGCTGGTGTTGCGGCGATCCATGAGAATTGTTTGGTCTTTTTCGGCGTTGCCTCGCAAGGCGTCAACAAGTTTTTGCCGTTCTGTTTCGTTCAGAGGTCGGAAATCCATCGGGATACTCCCTTTCTGGAAGAGAATTGAAGAGAAAAGCTCACGTCTCACAATCGCATGTGAGCGAATCATCCCGTTTTCACTGGTCCGCTGAAATCGCGTCCATGCCAATCGGGGCGTGTGACCTCTAGCATTGTAGCACGTTTTTCAGAGGTTCAACTCGAATTGGACAATTTGGCCAGAATCGTGTAAACGGCAGTGTCCACATTCGCTTCGTTTGGGTCAACAACAATTAGGTCCTGACCGCGAACAACATAATATTGTGTTTCCTGTTCGGTGAGGAGCACGCGTATTTCGTGGGCCGGTTCGGCGAGTGGAATACTCATCGATAAACATGGCGAGTCATGAAAACTCATCACGTCGAATCGAACTCGCTGTTGTTGCAGGACGAGGCGTTCCAACCTCGCGGCGTGCCTCTCAATCGTTGGCCAGACTGGGCGAAGCGCGTAAGCAAGGTCGGGGCCAAGTGTCAGGTCGATTTCGATCGGATGGTACCTGTCATCACCTTCTGCGAGGACATACCACGACAGACATAACTCGCCCATTTGCTGGACGTGTTTCTTGGGTTGAAAGGCAATCGGTAATTGTTCGGAGGGCTTCACGTCGGCGGTGCCGATTCCAAAGATGCCTTCCTTTCCCGGGAGTTGGCCGACCCACTGACTGTCGCCGCGATAGTCGCCGTTACTTGGATGCCGGAGGCTTCCTGGATGTGTGTGGACGACACCGAGGATCGTTAGACGTTTATCTCGTTGACGAATTATACGTCCGGCAAGAGCTTGGGCCATTGTGTTGAATTGCACGTGGGAGACACCAGCATCTCGCTGCCTTCCCGCGGCAAGCGTCGCGAGAACAATCGCTTCGCGTTCGTTGCGATGGCCGAGGAGAATCCAACCTGTTTCTTCCTGCCCGCGATCTCCTTTCCGGTGGGACGCAAACTCGTCGAGAATGACTCGATTGACTTCGTCGGTCAGATATACTTTTTCGAGCCGTTGATAAGTGAGTTGAGGGGAGGGCTGGGTTGTCGTGATCGGCGGAGTTCGGTCCCGCCAAAGGGACTGGTTGACTCGATTGAGTGCTTGAGTGACAGAGCTGACAAGAGAGCGAAACATATAGACAGAATAGAGTTCTCAGTGCGACTTACGATGCCGGTGCAAAATACCCGTACCAAGTAAAATATCCACCGACCAGAAAACTCATACACAGTACCACGTAGAGAAACCCTCCTTTTCGCAACAGCTGCACTTTGGCGGCGACGACCGATGGGAAGAGCATCAACGCTGTGGACTTTGCGATTCCACCCCAGGCCATCAGAAGAATTAATATTCCGGCAAGACTCGATGTGTCTTTCTGAGTTACGACTATCGCGATGCACACCATCATCAGGGCGATGGGAAAGAGCGAGAACGAAATTGTTTTTACTTCCTGCTCGACTCCTTCCATCATGTCGAGGAAATGTTGGCGGTCGATGACGATCGATAACGACCGGACCAACAAGACAGGGCCAACGATTTTGCAGAAGAGATGTGTGAAATCCATGGCGTTGATAGCTATGAGGTGGGCCTGGGAGTCATCTCACAATCCCCCAGGCCAGGGAAGGCGAAATAAAGGATTGTTCGGATTTTGTGGTGGAGTGGGCGAGTTTGCGAGCCCCCGCAACAAAAACAAAAATATCAAAGCGGCAGCGAGCTGCCGCACTCCAAAAACAAAGACAAAGACAACGGCACACGGAGTGTGCCTACTACTTTTTCAACCTCACCATGTCCTAGTCATGTTTATGCTTTTGGAACATAGCACTTCGCTCGTTTCCAGCGGCTTGAACATAAGTGACCAAATCCAGAATCTCCTCTCGCGACAGGCGGTTGAGCAAGCCTTCGGGCATGATCGACTGCGGGATCTTTTTCCGTTGCTTGATCTCGCTCGTCTTGAGGTCGACTGTCTGTTTCGTGGCCCAGCTCGCTGCGGGCAAAACCGTTATCTTTTTCGGTGTCTCCTTGACGATGAGTCCGGCGACCACTTTACCCGAGCGTAGTAAGAACGCGTAACTCTGATATTTCTTGTCAATGTCCTTCGACGGGTGAAGGATGGATTTCAAGATATATTCCGAGTTACGCTTCTTCATGTCGAGTTTGGTCAAGTCGGGGCCAAACTCCATGCCTTCTTTGTTCATTCGGTGGCAGGCGATACAGTTGGCGACCTTGAAGGCACGTTTTCCAACATCAAAGGAACGCCCATGTTTGAGTTTCTGGATCGACTCGGCGAGATCTTCGAAAGCCCACTCCTGACCTTTGGTGCTGTAGTTCAAGAGTTCATCCTTGATCTGGATGTTGTTCTTCTTGAGATATTCCTCGGGGTTGGCATAGTAGGCTTTCACGTCTTTCACGACGTAGAGTGCACCATACATTCGTCGCCAGTGTCCGGGATATGTGCAAACATAGGAATAGACGCCGGGTGTATTCGGGACGTCGAAACTTAATGCTTGCGTGTCTCCGGTATTCAATAACCGACTACTGAGTAGAATCTTATCTGAACGTGGAATATAGTGTCGAGCCTGGACGTCAGGTTGTTGGGCGGTGGCTTCGGCCAGGAGCCCAACCTTCTCCATAAAGCCTGGTTCGACGATCGCAAAGTTATGTGGCATCTGGTCAGAGTTCGACAATATGAATTCGACCGTCTTGCCAGCCTCGACGACGATTCGATCCTTGTCATAGATCATTCGGTGTGGGACTGTCCCGATTCGGAAGACCTGGATCTTCAGGCTCGCTATCTTGGCTCGGAACGCGCGGGCCTTCTCCTTAGGCAAAGTTTCTGCGAGTTCGTCCACCAGTTCCATGGCCTCAAGGGCCGATTTCGACGTTCGGTATTTCGCCGGAATCTGACGGACTTGTTTCGCGAGACTTTCGGCCAGGGCTGGAATTTGGTTCTTCGCCCACGCTTCGGTCGGGAGTTTGCGAATCACGCGAACCGCCGACTCCCGATTTTTGCCATCCCGGATCAGTTTGGCCAGGTCGGTGAACGTTGCCTTTTCGTTACCTGGCACGAACTCTAATGACCGGATGACCAAATCGGTGAGTGTTTCCTTGCCGGGAATGGAGAAGTTCTTCGGATCAATCTTCTGGTTTCTGAACCCCGGGCCGGACCATGTGAGTGACAACCCGTCGCCACCGCCGTTGTCGAAGTACGTGAGAACAAAAGAATGCTCACCAGCCTGAAGTCGGATCACGCCTTTCTTTTTCTTCATTCCGTGGAGGCCGTCGTTGTTGATCACGAGGCGACCACCGATGTAGAGCCGCGAACCATCATCCGAGCCCAGCGAGAATTTGTATTTCCCCGTGCGTTGGATGTTCAACGAACCGGTAAATCGTAAGGCGAATGCGTCGCGACGTTTCAGGATCGGCACGTCGAATTTGACCTCGGGGACGATACCCGTCGCGGCTGGCTTGTAGCGAGCCAACGTCTCGATGGCCACGTTTTTCTCTCGCGGGTTCGGCTCGAAGTAATCGACCTTGAGCCCTCGCTTGGAGAGAGTCCCGCCTTTTTCGGCCAGCCGTTTTGGCATCTGGAACAGGAGCGGACGCAAGTGTTTATCGAGTTTCGCTCGCAGTTCCTTTGTCGGGATTTGTGGGATGGTTTCGAGGAACTCGCGCAGGTTCTTCTTGCTCTTCAGTGCGTGGGCAAACGCCAGCTTCGGAGAACCTTCGGCAACGACCCAGGCGACCAAGCCGGCTTGTCGAGTTTCCTTTGCGTTTCCGGTCGTCGCGAGTTTTTCGACGCGAGCCTTTGCTCCTTGGAGTTTCGCCTCCGGTTGGATCGCCAGAAGCTTGGCCAAACTCGGAAGGCTCGAAGCCTGCTGTTTGGCGTCGAGTTCTTCGATGAAATCCAGGAGCAGCGTTACCTTCGATTTCTTCTCGATTTTCGCGAGACCGGTCAGCGATTCGTTCAGGTATTTCACGGGAACGTTGCTGCGTGTCAGGATCGCACGATAGACCGCTGCGGTTCGATCCATCTTGAGCAGGTCCGGGACGCTCGCATTTCGCAGGACAAAGGCTTCGGCGGCGGGCGACAATTTCCTCCCTGACTTCTTCGCTTCGGCCAAGAATTTGGGAATGTCGATCATGCTTCGCGTCTGTTTCAGGACATAGTCGAGTTGGACGTCTTTGGGCCAACGCTCGGCCTCGAAGATGACCTCGGCGGCTTCCGGTCCGTCGTAGAAGCTGGCCGCAACGACGGCTTCGGCACGAACTCGCGGGTGCTTGTCGCCGGCTGCCTTGACGAGCAATGATCCGGCTCCCTTCATTTTGTTGCCCCAGTCTTGCAGAACGCGAACGGCCGCAGCTCGGGCGTTCGGCTCGACAGACGCAAGGGCACGCTTGAGTAATTCGGGATTCACGACACGGTGTTGTTGGTGAACCCACAACGCCTCGACTAACGAGAGGGCATCTTCTTTCTTGGACGGATCAAACTGTTTGGCCCACTTTTGGACGGCCTTCACGACGGCCTTGCTGTCGCGCCCGGTCAGTTCGATTTTCGCCCGATAGCGAACACCGAGCGTCGGCGACGAGAGGTGCCCGACGACTTCGGCGATGGGCTTGCCCTTCATCTTTACGACCTTCTCCAACGGACGACCCTTGACGGTGACGCGGTACACACGCCCGTGTTGATGGTCGCGGTTCGGGTCTCGCAAGTTGTGTTGGAGGTGGCCGATCAACGGGTTTTGCCAGTCGATGATGAAGAGGGAGCCGTCCGCGCCGACCTCGACGCTCGACGGACGGAAATTCCGGTCCGACGAATAGAGGATCGGTTCGATTTCTTCGGCCCAGAAGCCGGCACCCTCGTTGACGAATTTGTATTGGGTGATCCCCTGGAAGCCGATGACGTTGGCGATGAGCAAGTTGCCCTGGTTTTCCTTGGGGAAGTGTTGGCTCGACAGGATGCCGATGCCGGGGACGGGGCGGACTCGTTTTCGGTAGAGTTGTTTCGGGGCACCGCGTCCGGGAAAGCCGATGTAGAAGCCGTGGCCAGTCGTTCCGTCGGTGGCGAACTGAAAGCCCCACTTGTCGAATGCGTTGCCGTGCGGGTTGGGTCCCATGCCGAAGTGCCGGGTGAGTTTGTGGCTCTTGAGGTCGAACCGATACATCCCGGTGCTGTTGCTTCGGAACGCTGGTCCCCAAGGGGATTCGACGTTCGTGACGTGGAAGACGCCGCGTTGGAAATAGAGGTGCCCTGCCGGTCCGAGGATGAACGAGTTGGCGGTGTGGTGCGTGTCGGCGGAATCGATTCCGTGGAGAATATGAATCCGCACGTCGGCCTTGTCGTCGCCGTCGGTGTCTTTCAGAAAGATGATGTCGGGTGCCTGGGCGACGAGGACTCCGCCGTTCCAAAATTCGAAACCGGTGGGGTTGTGGAGGTTGTCCGCGAAGACGATGCACTTGTCCGCTTTTCCGTCGCCGTCTTCGTCGGGGAAGATCAAGAGCTTGTCGTTCATCTCCTTCTTGGGATTCCAGTGTGGATAGGTCGGCCACGCCGCAACCCACAAACGCCCATCGGTGTCGAACGACATTTGCACCGGGTTGACCAACTCGGGGAATTGTTTCTCGTCGGCAAACAGGCTGACTTTCATGCCCTTGGCCACCGTCATTTTCTTGATGGCTTCCTGACCGCCGAGAAATTTGAACTTTCCGTCCGGGGCATCGCCCTTGCGGTTCGACACGGGGTTGAGCGGCGGCGGTGTGTTGGAGTCGTCGACCTTGTACTCCTTGCCCTGCGCGAGTGCCCAGACGAGTTTGTCGCGGTTGGCCGTCATGACGTCGAGGATTTCCAACTCTCGGTTCAGGACCTTGGCGTTGTTGAGACCGTCGGGACCGCGACCGGCTCGACCACGTCCGCCAAAGATGTTGTAGCCGTCGGTCGTGCGATATCGGTTGAACCAGTGCAAGTTTTTGTTGAGGACGGCCTTTCGGATTCTTTCGAGCTTCGACGTCTGCACTTTGTTTGCTTTTCCGAACAACTTTCTGTCGATGGCTTCGGCAAGCAACTGGTATCCGTCGCCGGTGAGGTGAACGCCGTTGAGCGTCAGCGGCTGTTGTGCCTGGCCGTACAGTTTTTTCGTGGGCGTGAACAGGTCAACGAAGACGACGCCTTTCTGCTCAGCGACCTCGGCCATGGCCTTCGTGTACATGGCGAGACGTTTGTTGTTCTCCTTGCCGTCGGGCAGGTGCGGGCTCTTGAGATCTTCGTGAGCGATCGGCGAAAAAATCACAATTCGAGGCGGAGCAACGCCGTCGTACTTTTGCTTGCGAGTGTGGTCGATGAAATTGCTCAAGTCGTTACGGAATTTCTGCAAACCGTTCTCTCCGGCGAACGATTCGTTGTATCCGAAGAACGCGAAGACGACACTCGCTTTGGAGTGTCGCAAGTGCGAGTCGGGGCTCCCGAAGTTGCTCGAACGCGGACGAACGGTGAGCGTGTCGCCGGAGAAACCGAGGTTCCGGAAGACGAGTTGCTTCTTGGGGAATCGGTGTTGGATATATGTTTCGAGCCAGCCGAAATGTTGCATCCGGTCGGCGAGGGTGTTGCCGATGTAGCAGATGCGGTCGCCTTTTTTGAGTTCGAGTTTTTTCTTGGTGTCGCCGGCTAGAGGAGCCTCGGCGAGAGAACTCGGTGTTGTGGCGTGTACTGCGTCAGGTCTTGGGGCGGCCTGAAAACACACACCACACACCGCGAGCGCGATTGTGGCTTGCAATATCGATCGAACCATGAGTTTTTGAGATCCTTATGAGGCGGGTGGGAAGGAAACTTGTTGGATTGCGTACAGTTTGATTGTGTCTCGAAATGAAGTGAGATGCAAGCGTGTGGAGAAAGCGAGAGGTGTTGTTGGGCAGAGTTGGGGGATTCTGGCGGGAGAGTTGCTTTTCGCTCCGCGAAAAGTTTTTTTCTCGTTCGTGTACTTTTCGCGGAGCGAAAAGCAACTCTCAGTTACTGCCCCACGTCGATGGTGACCGACCGTTGTGCCACTCGAGATTGTC
>CAYYUU010000142.1:0-10819 GCA_964474955.1 uncultured Alcaligenaceae bacterium
GGTACTTCAGGCCAGCGTGTCCCCATTATCTTCCCTCTCGAACTTTCTCAATTTGAATCTGTACAACAACGAACTCTAGCCCGACGACGGCAGCGAGTTGGCCAACTCTCCGGTGATGGAAAATCTCGAAGAACTCAACATCACTGGAGGGAGCGTCGGTGACGCTCTCGTGAATGGTTCGAAAATGGACAATCTGCGACGGCTTACGATTCACGATTTCGAATCAACTCGTTGGTTTGCTGACATCGCCGACGGAGCATTGCCATCCTTGAACTCACTGACTGTCACCTTGGGCAGTCTGTCCGAGGAACACATCAAAACGTTCTTTCATTCGGAGCGACTCTGGGACTTCGAGTTCCTGTTCTGGAACAGCGCCGGATTTCCGCCAAGCATTTGGGAGGACTTTCCTGAACGGAACGGGACGGCCAAACTTCAGTTGGTTGACCCCTTCGCTTCCGGAGCGGACGTAGCGTTGCTCAGGTCTCCGGCGGTTGGGTTATGTGTGAGGTTGGAACTCTGGCTCCCTTTCGGTCAGCCGTTTGCTCAGGAAGATGTGGCTGGATTAGCCGAGAATCCAGCCGCTTCGAGCCTCCGGTCTCTGACGCTTCCGCATCTCCGATTGACTCAACCGACCATCGAAGCGCTTGCTCGTTCGCCCTATTTATCGAACTTGGTCGTCCTCTCGATCGAAGCCGAAAATTCCGTCAACGACGAGGTTTGGGACGCCCTCCGAGACGCTCCTTTTGCGGGCTCGATCCGGTATTTGCGACTGGTCGGTACGTTTTCTCGGGATTGTCTGAATAAGCTGACGAACCCGGTGTATTTCCCGAAATTACGTCGCATTTTCACCGGTCTGGACTACGGCGGCAGCGACCCCTGGAGTGAAGCCAGGAAGATCTTGGTCGAGCGTTTCGGGCACGGAGTTCGTTAAATGGTCGTTGGTTTGTCTGTAGCGGATGTATAAAGAAGTGTTGTCTTTCGGAGAGTTGCTTTTCGCCGAGTGCAGGCACCTTGCCAGGCAAGGTGCCTGCACTCGGCGAAGTCACCAAAGACAACTTTTCGCGGAGCGAAAAGCAACTCTCAATTCTTCGCCCCTCAATTCCTTCTGATTTCGTATTTCGCTCTCAAAGCCAAGCTCGGATGCTCGACTGCGAGAGGGCATGGGGAAAGCGGCAGGCAATCGTGTAGAAGCCGTTTTTGGCCTTCTGGACCCAGACGACTTCACCGAGGATCGTGGCGGTGGCGTCTGGAATCGTGTGGGCTACTTCGATTCGCAGGAGTGTCCCGGGCTCGTAGCGGCGCCGAAGCTGGAGGCGGATTCCGAGTGTCGAAACGTCGTAGGTCCGGCCCCCGCTCGTTGCTTCTCGTTGGATGGAAATCGGGCCACACAACATTGGGACCGTCACGGGATGCCGTTCGGCTTGCCTGCGGTCTCGTGGGGATTGTAGTTCTTCGAGTTGTTCGTGTCGGCCTCGTAAAACGCTCCGTTGAGCGAATGGAGTTTGGACGCCAACGGCCTCGATGACGGGTAGACCCGTTAATGCCGCCAGGAACTCTTCGCAGTCATTGTGTCGCTGCTCCTTGTCGGCCCGCAGGGCACGACGCAGCGCGAAATCGACGTGTTCGCTCAGCCCCTGGACGAGTTGTCGGGGCGGAACGAGTTCGTTCATGTCCTTCTTGCGTAGGATGGCCAGGTCGTTTGTTCTTCTGCGACCAGTGCTGAAAGGCATGAATCCGGTGAGGGCAACGTACAACGTCGCGGCCAGTCCATAGACGTCGGCTCGCCTGTCGACGAGTCGAGCGTCTTCGAATTGTTCGGGGGCCATGAAGTGCGGAGTCCCCAAACCCTGGGCCGCGAACGTCAAGGCGGCGTCGCGTTCCACGTTTTTCGCCAGGCCCAGGTCGGTGAGCTTTGCGATCCCTCTGGAATCGAGCAGGATGTTGTCAGGTTTCACGTCGCGATGAATGATTCCGCTTTGGTGGGCGGCGTGTAACGCTCTGGCGATTTGGTCCCCGAGGACCACCGTTTGGTATTCGCTCAGTGGCCCACAACGTTCGATTTGCTCACTCAGATTGTGGCCGTCGACGAGTTCCATGACGAAGTACAACGTCGCCCCATCCATGCCGAACTCGTATCCTTTGACGATGTTGGGATGTTCGAGCATCCGGGCGGCTTCGAATTCTTCTTCGAAACGGCGGCAGAGCACGGGATTGCGTGCGACACGATCGCGCATGACCTTCACCGCCACCAGCTGTTCGGTTTGGCAGTGCTGGGCTCGGTAGACGGTCGCCATGGCCCCTTCACCAATGCAATCCAAAAGTTGGTAATGGCCGACGAATCTGGGCGGGGAATCCGCGCCGATGGTCTTCATGAACAGCTCCCGGTCGAGGGACGGGTAAGTAAACTCTCGGGCAGGTGGTTGCACAAGGGGGGGCAATTCCACGTGTCCGAACCTTTCTACGACTCGATCGGACGGGTATGGGCTACTGAAGTCTAGGAGAGAATGTTGGTTCTGTCAAAAGAAGTGAAAGGTTTCGCGCAGGGGCATAATTCCACACTTCGCCAGCCCGAGAATGCTGTTTGCTTCTTTGGTAACCGCACACGGGGAATGCGAAGTTTATTGCTGTCTGGCTCGTAGGTCCACGCGGCTCGCGTGTACTTTTGTGTTGATCGAAGTTTCTTTGGTGCACGCTAGCCGCGTGGACCTACGACAAAAAGTACAACCGACTGTTAGCAATTCGTCGTTCGGAGTGTGCCTACTACTTAAAACACCGGGATACTCGCGTTACTTCGCTTTGATGCGCAATGCTGTCGTTCCTTTCGGGGAGGTGATCGGCTTGGTGGGGATAATCTTCCCAACCACAACATTGTTCGTGGGGTGTGCGGTGACGAAGATGGTCTCTCCGCCGCCCAGGTCGCGCCATCCTTCGAGTTCGGTGTGTGGCGGGAGGGTGATTTTTCGGACGCGAACGCCTCGGGCGGAGACCTTGCCTGCTTGGATAGCTCGCTTCAGGTGAATCACGTCGAGTTGCCAACCCCGACCGGCGATCACATTTTGGACGCAGATGATGTGCCCTTTCTTCGCGTCCCACGCCAGATTCTGGTTGAACGGCCCGCAAGTGATTTTGTGAACCAAAACGCCCTCGGCACTCGAGCGTTTTGCCTTCAAGAGCTTCGCCGGATCATAAAGGCGAATGTGCGGAGTCTTGTCGCCGTAATCGGCAGTCGCCAGGAGCGTTTTCTTGCCGACTTTGACGAACAGTGGACGGCATCCATTGACGGCGGCATCGTCGAGAATGACTGCTCGGACCGCCTTGTCGAGGTTGCCGTCTTTGAGAGCTTGGTCCCAATCGAGTTGATAGATTTTCGCTTTCTGATTTACCGTGTCACCGAGGAAACAACTCCACTTCGCGTCCCAAGTGAGGCCCGTTGGATGAAGCAAAAGGGGCTTGCCATTCTTCGAGAGCGTGATGACCTTTCCCGTTGGCTTGAGTTTCATGTCGTATTCACGAATCACGCCGACTCTCGGGTTGACGTCGTAGCGGTCACCATAGATGTAGATTTTGCCCTTGTAGACGCTCACGCCCTGGGCCGCGCCGAGTCCCTTGCGTGGCAGTATGGTCGGGTGCTTTTTCGTGGCTTTGGCTTTCCATTCGCCGTCCGGTGGTGGGCCGCCGGCGTTCGTCGTTCCGGAACAAACGAAGCACAGGACGCACGCAAAACAGACCGAAGCGATGACCAGAATGACGCGGATTCGGAACATTGGGTTCTCCAAAATGTTTGGGCTGATGTTGGTCGAAGGCAGTCGGATTTCGAAAAGTTTTCGGGCTGCGAAGAAAAGCGAACAAACAACACAAACACTTTTCGCGGAGCGAAAAGCAACTATCTCAACCGAACCAAATCCGACGAACCATCTCGCGTTCCACGAGGCTCACTCGACTTCGGCACAGAGTCCCGTGATGTGCCGGAGCATGTCGCGAACGGAAACGACTCCCACGGGCTTGCCGTCTTCGACGACGGGAAGATGTCGATATCCGCCGATGTCCATCTTGTGTAACACAAAGTTCAACAAGTCCGAGGGGGCAACGACTTCGGGATTTGGCGTCATGAAGTCCCCGATCGTGCGCTTTTCGTATTCCGGTTCGAGCCCGGCGATCTTCTTGAGGAGATCGCGTTCGCTGAAGATCCCCAACAAGGCGCCGTCGTCATCGACGACCAGAACGGCTCCGATGTCATTGTCGAGCAGGATCTGGATGGCGTCGGGAATCAACGTGTCGGGAGACGCAGTGATGGGACTGGCGGGTTGGAGCGTGCTCACGGAATCTTCCATGAGGCTTTTTTCGACCGGATTCTCCGGCGTCGGGATGTCCAAGCCCGTCAAAGGCTGCTCGCAATTACTGCAACTTTCGTTGCCCTGCAGATTGTACGTTCCGCAATTGGGACAAAGCATCTTTCGGATTCCTCCCAGGGCATCCCTGAGCGAACAGGTCCGGCCACAAAAAAAGGATAGGCCCTGTCGGAACAAAGCCTATCCCCCAAGTGTTCTGAAAAATAGTCTGAGAGGAGTCGTCAACGAGGTCAACGCGGACTCAGGGGATGCGGGTGCGAAGCGGCGTGTTCGTGAGTCTGTTGTGTTTTGACGAGGACCGTGGGACGGGTCAAAAACCCCGTCCTCCGGTCCAACAATCAATAGCTATCCAGGCGGAGCTTCGCATTCCTTTCAATCAACAACTCCGGAATGGAATTTATTCTACTCGACGACCCAAGTATCGTCACTCTTGAATAGGTCTTCGAGCTTTCCTTCTCCTTTGGCGGCCTGGACGTCCTTGATTTGGCCCAGGAGAGTGTCTTCGTAAGTGGGCTTTTGGATGCAGCGGAAGACGCCCATAGCCTCGGGGAATTCCGGGTAGTACATCTGACTCAAAAGATGGGCCAGAGTCGGATCTTCCAGGTTCTCGTCGTGGAACATCAAGTCGTCCTCGGCGATTCCCTTTCCGAGTTCCACGACTTCCGGCTTGATGCCGTTCAACCGAATCCCTTTGTTCCGGTCCTGGCCGAAGATCATCGGTTTTTTGTGTTCCAGGTAAAGCGTGTTCTCCGACTTGACCGTTCGGTCCGTCGCGTAATCGAACACGCCGTCGTTGAAGATAATGCAATTTTGGTAGATCTCGATGAACGCCGTTCCCTTGTGCTCGGCGGCTCGCTTGAGGGTCGCCGTCAAGTGTTGGATGTCGACGTCTACGGTCCGGGCCACGAACGTCGCTTCGGCAGCCAGAGCCACCGACATGGGACGAAGCGGGTTGTCGATCGAACCCTGCGGGCTCGACTTGGTCCGCGTCCCGAGGCGAGACGTCGGAGAGTACTGGCCCTTCGTGAGGCCGTAAATTTCGTTGTTGAACAGGATGATCTTCAGGTCGATGTTTCGACGGATCGCGTGGATGAGGTGATTTCCGCCGATCGAGAGTCCGTCGCCGTCCCCCGTGATGACCCAGACCTGGAGATTCGGGTTGGCGACTTTTAACCCCGTCGCGATCGTCGGGGCCCGACCGTGAATCGTGTGAAAACCGTAGGTGTTCATGTAATACGGAAAGCGACTCGAGCAACCGATCCCCGAGATGAACACGGTGTTCTCTCGCTGGACGCCGAGCGACGCCAACGACTTTTTCATCTGTGCCAGGATCGAGTAATCCCCGCAACCTGGACACCAGCGCACTTCCTGGTCGGAAGCCAGATCCTTCGGTTTGAGTGTGGGCAATGGAGTGCTGGACATGGGTTACCTCTTCTGTCGGGAACGGGGAACCGAGAACGAAGTGAGGCAGGCTCCCGTGGCGAGAGTCCCACCTCCACCGATTCCTTCCCGGAATCCCCTTTCGTTGTTGGCGTTAAGAAAGAATTTCGTCAATCTTGTCTGTGATTTCGCTGACCAGGAACGGACGTCCCTGGACCTTGTTGAGCCCAACGGCCGGGACGTTGAAGTAGCCGCGGAGCAACAACAACAATTGGCCCATGTTGAGTTCGGGCACCAGAATTTGCTTGTAGTTTCGCAACACCTGTTCTGTATTTTTCGGCATCGGGTTGAGGTATCGCAAGTGGGCCGAGGCGACACTTTTTCCGGCTCGTTGGCATCGCTGGACGGCCGTCAAGATCGAGCCATACGTACCGCCCCAGCCAAGCACAAGCAAATCCCCTTTCTCCGGTCCGTTGACTTCCAGCTCCGGAATCGAATCGGCGATGTTTTTGATCTTCTGGGCCCGGATGTCGGTCATACGTTGGTGGTTGGCCGGGTCGTAACTGACGTTGCCAGTGACGTCGGCTTTCTCCAGACCACCGATTCGGTGTTCGAGTCCGGGAGTTCCCGGAATCGCCCAGGGTCGGACGAGTCGTTCATCGCGTTTGTACGGAAAGAACTCGTGCGCCGTTCCGTTCCCATCGCCGTTGGGCGAAGTCGCGAATTTGATTTGGAGCTTGGGGAAGGTGTTGATGTCGGGGATTCTCCAAGGTTCGGCCCCGTTGGCCAGGTATCCGTCCGACAGCAGGAACACCGGCGTCATGAACTGGGCGGCAATGCGAACGGCCTCGAATGCCATGTCGAAACAGTCGGCAGGCGACTGCGGAGCCAGAATCGCACAGGGCGATTCTCCGTTGCGTCCGTACATCGCCTGGAGCAAGTCGGATTGTTCGGTCTTCGTCGGCAGGCCCGTACTCGGTCCACCTCTTTGGACGTCGATGATCACCAACGGCAATTCGGTCATCACGGCGAGGCCAATGGCTTCGGACTTCAGGCAGACGCCCGGACCGGACGTCCCCGTGACGCCAATGGCGCCAGCGAAGGAACCCCCGATTGCAACGCCAACGGCCGCGATTTCGTCTTCGGCCTGGACCGTTCGCACGCCATAATTCTTCATGGCCGCAAGGTGGTGCAGGATGTCACTCGCGGGCGTGATGGGATACGTGGCGTAAAGCAGTTGGGCCTCGGCCTTTTTCGAAGCCGCGACGAGGCCCATCGCGAGTGCTTCGTTGCCGGTGATTTTGCGATATTTCCCTGGAGCAATCTTGGCTTTGGGGACGCGGTAGTTGACCGGCAGTGCTTCGGTCGTCTCGCCGAAGTTGTATCCGGCCTTGAGGCTGCGGACGTTGGCCTCGACGTAGGCCGGGTTCTTCTTGAACTTTTGTTCGATCCAACGGATCGTCGGTTCCAAGGGCCGTTCATAGAGCCACGACACAAGGCCCAATGCGAAGAAGTTCTTGCACCGGTCGGCTTCGCGTTGGCTCAGTTGGATGTCGGCCACGGCTTCGCGGTTGAGTTTCGTGATCGGAATCTTGAACAATCGATATTCCGAGAGCGAACCGTCCTCCAACGGATTGACGTCATAGTTCGCTTTTTTCAGGTCGTTCTTGGCGAAGGCGTCGGTGTTGACGATGAGGATTCCGCTTTTTTCGAGATCCTTCAAATTCGTCTTCAACGCCGCAGGGTTCATCGCGACCAGGGCATTCAACGTGTCGCCAGGCGTGTGAATGTCCTGGCTGGAGAAGTGGACCTGGAATCCGGACACTCCCGGGAGCGTTCCGGCCGGGGCGCGAATTTCGGCGGGATAGTCCGGGAGCGTGCTGATGTCGTTCCCCAGGACCGCCGACGCGTTGGTGAATTGGGTTCCGGCCAGCTGCATGCCGTCACCGGAGTCACCGGCAAAGCGAATCGTGACCGATTCGAGTTCTTGTCGTTCCACATCCTTCCTCGAATCGGGTACTGACTCCACGCTAGATTCGGATACAGTCATGAGACAATTCTACCTCTTCATGTTTGTGAGTTCTGGCTCCGGGGCCTACGAAGAGAAGAGAGGAAGTTTGCTCTTCCACGAAAGCCGACGAAACCATGACCCACTCGGGTGGCGGGGGTTGGTTCTGGTCCTTTGGTTTCGGAGGGGCCAATTACTGGCCCATTTATTTGGACGCTCGGCGTTCCCTGTTTTGCGCTCAGCATCGTCACATCCCCGGAACCTCGCAATCGCCCACATTGCCCACATCATGCCCCTGAATTTTGGATCCATAAGACAGGTGACAAACCTGTCCCTTTAATTGTAGGACAGTTTCCAACCCTTTCCTACGGTTCCACAATCCACGGACACGCCAGCGAACTGCCGGGAAATCGGTCATGCTCCGTCGGGGCTTTCTGGCGAGGCGTTCTGATCTGGGTCCAGGTTATATATTTTTCCCGGAAAATATTCGACCAGATAACGGACAATTCGTTTGACGGACAGGACTCCCACAGGTCGACCGGCTTCGTCGAGGACGGGAAGGTGGCGATACCCTCCGCCCTCCATCTTTTGGATGGCTGAGGCAATCGGTTCGTTGGAACCGACCGTTGTCGGATTCGGCGTCATGCAATCCCGCAGAGGTAAGGAGAACGGTCTCCCCTGGGCCAGAATGCGTCGCGTGAGATCACGCTCCGTGAAGATTCCCACGAGTTGCCCTTCGGACATCACCAGAAGGCAGCCTACGCCTTCTTCCCGCAAAAGCCCAACGGCCTCCGCGACAGTTTGCAACGAGGACAACTGGACCGGAGGAGTGGGGTTCAGCCGCGAGACGCTCTCAATTTTCAGATTTTTGCCCAGATTCATCGCGGGCCTTCCGGGGACTAACTTTGGAAGTTTTTTGGAG
The DNA here is from genome assembly GCA_964474955.1 of uncultured Alcaligenaceae bacterium. Classification (GTDB taxonomy): domain Bacteria; phylum Planctomycetota; class Planctomycetia; order Gemmatales; family Gemmataceae; genus CAYRFQ01. The sequence goes on from CAYYUU010000142.1 coordinate 8,660, forward strand.
GAGAGGAATCACGTTCGGGAGGAGTTCGCGAAAATGGCGGAATCTGGGGAGCCCACATTTTGCTCGTTCGCTGGATGGAACCAGTTTGGAGGCCAAACAATCCGCTCGCACCAGAATTACATTCAGTGGTTGGCGGAATGAGAATCCGCGGAACAGATCACGCTCAACGAGAAGTCCCGCACCAACTGACGCCGAACTTTGCCCAACAGTCTTTTCTCAACAATACCATTTCTTCAGGAGCCTGGCTGGAGGAATTTCTCCAGGTTCCGAGCTTTCTCAAGCGTTCACATGCGTTTCTCAGCGTTCCACCGAATTTGTCGCGTCGTCCCAAGTCACGAAATACCAAGTCATGAGATAGGGATGGCTTGGACAAGTGGGTGACAGCCGGGAGGCACACGTGAGCCGAGTCGTTTTCTCTTGTGGGCGACCGACTCACCTCCTTTTGTAATTCTCCGCAAATACCAAGAAAGCGGCAAGACCGAATCCTCGAGGTTTTCTTGGGAGTGCGAGAAAAACCGACTTGACCGCCTGCTTTTTTCTCGGACGCCCGACGCAAAAAGGCCATTGTGGGAGGAAAAACCTTTCCCACGAATCCCATTTCTCTCCGTTCCCGAGAGGAGCCTCACGGCATGGACACTCTTCTATCTTCTCGCACAGCGATTGTTACCGATGCCTCCGGAAGAATCGGCTCGGCCATCGTCCAGAGCCTCCGACGCGAAGGAGTTCACGTCGTTGCCCAATACCGCAATACCCCACCTCCAACGCAGGCAACCAACAACGCCCTAACCGAGACCAACGTCGAGCACACAGCTGCCCAGGACCCCGCGTCACCCAGGCTCATTTCTGTGCAAGCCGATGTCACCCAGGAGAGTGAGGTCGATTGGCTATTCGTCCAGACGGCCCAAGACTTTGGTCTTCCCGAAATCCTCATTATCTGCGCGGGGAAATGGATTCGGGAGGATGTCCCGATTTGGGAAATGTCGGTTTCCCAATGGCAGGACACTTTGGCCGTGAACCTGACGTCGGTCTTTTTCTGCGTCCGACGGTTCCTCCAAGGAGTACGAGACTTTCGGATCAGACGCCCCGCCATCGTGTTGGTCGGCTCGACGTCTGCGCTGTACGGCGAACCGGGACACTGCGACTACGCAGCTTCGAAATCCGCTCTCGCTCATGGATTCCTGCGGTCCGTCATGAACGAAATCACACAGTTGTGCCCGCAGGGGCGGATTAACGTTGTGAGCCCCGGATGGGACGCGACGCGAATGGCTGCGCCTCTGCTCCAAAACAAGGACGATCTTCAACGGACGTTACAAACAGTTCCCTTGCGGAAAATTGCATCACCCCAGGACGTTGCCAATACGGTCGTCTTTTTGGCTTCTCATCATCTGGCGGGGCACATCACCGGCGAGGTCGCGCAGGTCTCGGGAGGCAGAGAAGCGGGCCTGCTGTATTCGGACGAAGAGGTCGATCTGGAAGCGAGGGAGTGAAAGGAATTCGTTCGGTGCGTGTGCAGAAAAGAAATATCTTGAAAAACTCCAGTTTTGTGAGTCAGAAAGATGCCAGAAGACGCATGTACTGTAGGCGGGGATCACAAAAGGCCCGACAAGACGAGGCCGTCAAATTCGCCGCCATGAATCTCAACATCCTTCTCTTGCGAGCTAACAATAATGAACATGTCCAGCTTAACCCCAGGTCATTCAACGACCAGGACTCCCCCTGCGTGGCAAAAGGCGTTCGAGACAGATCTCTCGGAGCAAGACTCGCCACGAGGAGTCCCGAGTGTCCGACTCCGCCACGACCCCGACCTTGCGATGCCCCGGAACTTGTTTGCCGAAGTTTGTTTTGTCGGCGTCGCCCTGGTCCTGATTATCTTCGCCGTTTGCGCCTTCGGGTATTGGGCCGTCCAGGGCTTTTTCATGATGTTCGAATCGTGGATCACTCAAATGGCGGGAACACATTATCGATAACCGCGCGGGGCAAACACCGCACTTGGGAGGCACAGAAGACAGAAACTTTTCGCGGAGCGAAAAGCAACTCTCCACTACAATCAGGTATGATAGAATCGGCCCTTGGAAGGAACCCCTATCCAATCAACGAACCCTTATTTTCTCGTATCTTCTTTGCCCCAAGAAAATCATCGACATAGCCGACATTCAACGG
>CAYYUU010000143.1:0-10817 GCA_964474955.1 uncultured Alcaligenaceae bacterium
TCCAGGAGCCTGCGGGACCTCAATATGAACAAGGTAGGGTAGTTTTCGAGTTGTTTGATGAGTCATCAGTGATCTCCACAGATACAGTCTACTGCTTCTCACTACCCCATAATATCGAGGCCCGAAGAGTCATCGGACTGAGATCGAATTAGTGTCGGAACAAAAACTCCTTCGTATTCAACAGCGTCCACTGCAAGTCTTCCCAGGCTTCTCTCTTGTTGGCAGCGCTTTGAATATACTCTGTGGCAATCTCCATTTCCTTCTCGCGTGGTGGTCTTGAAAGTGTCGCGAGATAGAGTTCCTCGATCATCTTGGGCGGCGGCGTCTTCTTGTTCAACAATCGGCTGATGCGATTTTTGTTGTCTCGCAATCGTGCATGAACGGTTTTGCCGTTGAGCATTTGCAAGGCTTGGGCGAGACTCGCACCGGTGCCGCGTTCGCATTCGCAAGCGAGTTCGCGGGCTGGTTGGTTGAACGTCTTGAGGAAATTGTTGTTGACCTCGCCGTCGGGGAGTTGCGTCGCACGAGTCCCACGCGGAAAGCCCTTGAACTCAGAGGGCACTTCGGTCACCGCCGAGATGGCGTCGAGTAATTGTTCCGCCGTGAGGACCTTCGTCACGGCATGAGAGAAATACTTCTCGTCGCCCTTGTTGTATTTATTGGTGGTCGCGCTGAGTTGATACGTTCGCGAATTCATAATCGTCCGGATGACGTGTTTGATGTCATAGTCATGTTTGACGAAATCATCTGCTAGCGCATTGAGGAGGGCATCGTTGGCCGATGGGTTCGAGTCGCGGAAGTCGTCCACAGGATCAACGATTCCACGCCCCATCAAGTGGAACCAGATGCGGTTCACGACGGACTTCGCGAAGAATGGGTTGTCCTTTTGGGTGAGCCACTTGGCGAAGACCTCACGGCGGTCTTGCTTCGGCCCGACCTTGGCAATATCACCGCCAAGGAACTTCGGTGCCATCACTTGACCGGTGCGCAAATGACGAACGTCGCCGCGTGTCGATACGGAGATGATCTCGGCCTTGGACTTGTTCTTCTTTTTCTTTTTACCCTTGGCAACGCTTTTCCGCTGGACGCGAGCGAAGAACGCTGCCGTGCTGTAGTAGTCGTCCTGGGTCCATTTCTCAAACGGGTGGTTGTGACATTTCGCACACTGCATGCGGATGCCGAAGAAGAGTTGGGCGGTGACCTCTGCCAATTCTGTCGGATCGCGCGTGACCTTATAGAAGTTCGCTGGCCCGTTTAGGTAGGTGTTGCCATCGGCCGTGAGCAACTCGGTTGTTACCTTGTTGAATGGCGTGTTCTTGGCGATGTGGCCGCGAAGCCACTTCTGGTACGCGTTGGCACCGTCGCCGAGTTTCGAGCGTGTGCTTCGCAGAACATCGAGCCATTTCATGGTCCAGAAGTCCGCGTACTCGGGCCGTTCGAGCAGGCGGTCGATGAGTTTCGCCCGCTTGTCCTCGCTCTCGTCCGTCAAGAACGCCTGGACTTCTTCGGGCGTCGGCAACACCGCACAGACGTCGAGATAGGCTCGACGAATGAAGACCTCATCCGAGCACAATTTGGATGGTTGAATGCTCAACATCTTGAGTTTCGCGAAGACGTGCCGATCCACGAAATTGTTCTCGGGCGGATTCGACCACACGAAACCTTCCTTCGGTTCGAGGTAGGCGAGGCGAACGGACTGCATGTTCTGGAGATATCGACAAAGCACGGCCACTTCGCCGCTACGGGAGAATTCGACGAGCCCCGATTTCGAGACCGTGGCGACGTCGCGGTCGCTCGTTTCGAAGACGGTCAACCGCGTCACGTCGCGAGTGGTGCCGTCAGAAAGATGAGCAATCACGGCGAGTTGTTGCCAACGGGCCGGGGCCTTCAGGACTCGCGTGCCGGGAAGAATATCGATGCGTTTGACATCGACAGATTTCGGCGGATCCTTCGGCATCCCTTGCTGTAACCAGGCGTGAATGGTCTTCGCCGCGACACTATCTTCTCGGAATCGCTTTCCACCTTCGTGAGGGATTCGCCCGAGAGCTTTCTTCCAAATCAAACTTGCGCTGGGGTTGTTGCGGTTGGTTCGTCGGCCTCGAACGTCGCGCGTCAGCTGCACATAATCTTCTGCCGGAAGATACCCTCGCAGGCTCAGCTTAAATCCGTTCTTGCCACTCGGCGTTCCGTGGCAAGCTCCCGAATTACATCCACCGACGCTCATGGCCGCGATGACTTCACGATTAAAACTGACGTCCAAATTCTGATCGTATTTCACGACGGTCACCGGAATCTTGTGATCCTTGCCGGCAACGGTGATGGTCAGGGTTGTCTTACCATTCTTGTTGGGCCACACAATTCCCGTGGAAGAGGCCGCAACGACTGGTGTTTTCGCCCGGAACTTGGAGAACGCGGTGAGGTCGCGGACGTTCCCATTTGCGTAGGTCCCGGTCACGACGATTTGTTGCCAAGATCGATCGCCCACCAGAAAAATCTTCGACGGTTGGATGTGAACTTGTTGCGGATTCCCGACGACTTTCTTCCGCGTACCGGCATCGGTCGGCACGTCGGCCATCACGGCGTTGACCGAACCCAGAATAGCAACGAGGCTCAATGTCAGTGTAGTGACGAAGGTCGCACGAGTTTGGAATTGGCTAACGAGAGCCCACATAACCGGCCTCCTGGAATGTCGTTCGGGAAGATCGCTCAGGATATCGCAGCAGTCGAAGTAGATGGAATACCTTGCGCGGCTGTACCTGGCAGGCTCACCCATTACTTGGTGATCTTTGGGGATGCTAATAGCATTTAGTTTATCGACGACGAGGAGGCGGCGAAAGAGATAATCGGAGAATGGTGAGTTGAAGTGTGAGAGAGTGACCTCGACTCCCCAACACCGGACGGTCATTTGTTGGTGAGTCGAGGTTCATAGATCAAGTCAGATGCGTGGCGTTACAGTCCACCTAACCGAGGACCGCCTGCACTGCCGGTCGGCCCGAGTTTGGTCGGCATGGTGTCCATTTGCTTCTGTCGGCGACGGATGGGGTCTTGGTGGAGAGTATCCTTGGGATACTGGATGAACTCCGAGTAGCGGCGATCGTTCGGAGGCAAGATGTACGCCGGAGGGCCTTCCTCAGGCTTGAGATTGGGTTTGGAATTTTTGCAGCCAGCTACGGCCAAAAAAAGAACAAAGCAGCTAATTGGAAGCCATTGCCAGCGCATCTGGGTTCCTCCCCGCGAATGGACCGCATCCGTGTTCCTGCCGTATGAATATGAGTTGCGAGGTATACCATAATTGGGAATTGGGTCAATGGAAAAAACAGACCCAGGAAAACGGAACTCCAAAACAACACAACTCGGATTTCTCCCTCCGTCAATCACCGCAGAAGCTCTCGAATAACGTGCCCGTGCACGTTCGTTAACCTTCTTTGGATGCCGTTGTGGTAGAACGTCAACCTTTCGTGGTCGATTCCGAAGAGATGTAAGATGGTCGCATGAAAATCGTGCCAGGGGACAGGATGTTCGGAAGCTCGCCAGCCGATTTCGTCGGTTTGGCCGTAGGCTGTGCCGGGTTTCAGACCGGCTCCGGCCATCCAGACCGAGAACGCATATCGGTTGTGGTCGCGGCCCGTTCCGATGGTGTTGCTCCGCGCTTGAGTAAATGGAGTGCGTCCGAATTCTGTCGTGAACAGGACGAGTGTGTCGTCGAGCATCCCGCGTTGTCGTAAGTCTTGGAGAAGTCCGGCGACGGGTTTATCGATTCTCGCAGCTTCGACGGAATGGTTTTGGCGGACGTTTTCGTGGGCGTCCCAACTCGAACGCGGGTTTCCGGCGATGGGTCCACCGGAGAAAACTTGCACAAATCGCACACCTCGTTCGAGCAGTCGCCGACCCAACAAACAACGTCGCCCGCAATCTTCCGTCGTTCGGTTGTCGATTCCGTAGAGCCTCTGAATCGATTGAGGCTCGTCGGAAATATTGCTCACTTCCGGCACGGACGTTTGCATCTGTGCCGCGAGTTCGTAGCTCCTGATGCGACCATTGACGAGGGTGTTTTCGCCGACGCGTTCGCGGTGCATCTGGTTAAGTTGTTGGAGGAAGTCACGCGTTGCGGCTTCGGTCCTGGCAGGAATCGGACGAGCGGGGAAGAGATCACGGACCGGACGGTTGCCGCCGCGAAGCAGCACACCTTGGTGTTGTGCGGGCAGAAATCCGCTTGTCCAGTTCGAAGCCCCACCGTTCGGGGCTCCACGACCATCAGGAAGGACAACGTATGCGGGCAATGACTCGGTCTCGCTCCCCAACCCATAGGAAAGCCAACTCCCCATGCTCGGGAAGCCGTTGAATTGAAAGCCGCTGTTCGCCGCAAACAACGCCGGAGTATGATTCGCTGATTCGGAAACCATCGAGCGAATAATCGTGAACTCATCGGCCATCCGGGCGATGTTCGGGAACAAGTCCGAAATCCAAAGTCCGCTTTGTCCGCGCTGCCGAAACTCGAAGTCGTTTCGGCGGATCAATCCAACTTGGCCGAAGAAAATGTCCGGGCGTTCGGTCGATTGGAGACGTTGCCCGTGGTGTCTTTGGAGGGCTGGTTTGTAGTCGAACGAGTCGATGTGACTCATACCACCAACGAGACAAATGTGGATCGCTCGTCGCGCTCGCGGACGAAAGTTTGGAAATCTTGACGCGGGAGATTCCGCCGATTGAATTACGCCATCTTGGTGTAAGAGCGTCAACAACGCAGTGGCCCCGAGTCCTTGAAGACCCCAGTGAAAAAAGTCGCGGCGGTTGATTGAGTTTGTTTGCATGATGGGAATCCCACCTACTCAACAATGATGAATTCGTTACTGTTGAACAACGCCCGACAAAGTGACGGCAAACCATGTTCGCGGACGAATTCGGATGCTAGTTTAAGCTCTCCATGCGTAGGAGTTCGACTGTATGCAATCCGAAAAGCATACTTCACTTGAATAGGTATCATCTCTCCAGCTTCTCTTTGAATCCGTTTCGCAAAGTTATCAGACATCCTCAACACAAATGCGATGTTGAGCAAGCTCAATGCTTGAAGCGGAGTCGTCGTCACGGAACGACGCGGTGTCGTCGCGCACGCATCAGGACAATCGAAGGTGTCGAGCAAAGAACTTCGCCCACCACGCGGAGAGAATCGGTAAATCGTTCTTCTGTGGAATTCCTTCCCAACAGGATCGAATGGAGTGTAATAGGTGGTTCCGTTGTTGGGTTGAATTTTCACGTCCACGAATCCAGGACCACCCATGTCCCGATTCAGTTTGCCTGCCACCTGGAGAATACTGTCACGGACAACTTCCGCTTCGAGGCGTCTTGGCGAATACCGCCATAACAATCGATTGTTGGCATCGATGGCATGAGCCTTGGGGTTCCTGCGAGAGGATTGTCGGTAAGCGTTCGACGTGACGATCAAGCGGTGGATCGCTTGGAGACTGTAGTTTTGCCGCTGAAGTTCCGAAGCGAGCCAGTCGAGTAATTCCGGATGACTCGGACGTCCGCCGTTGAATCCAAAATCGTTGGGCGTTTTCACGAGACCCGACCCGAAATGATAATGCCACAACCGATTGACGATGACTCGGGCGAAGAGTGGATTTTGTGGATGCGTGATCCACTCGGCCAGTTTCTTGCGTCGTTCGGCGTCTGGCGAGTTCGCCTTCAAATTGAAGTCTGCCGACAACCCCGAAATCGAAGAGACCCCGCTGGGCGTCACGACTTTTCCGATTGCTCCGATGTCGCCACGCAACAAGACGTTGGTGACTCCTGGGTTCTTCGGAGTGACGGAGTAAACTTTTCGAGCCTGAGCTTTCTTGAGCTTTGCGAGTTCGTCGTCGAGCTTGGCGAGCTTATGGAGGAGTGCCATTCTCCGCTTCTTCGCTTGGGGTGAGAGGTGCGAGACAAGTTCTTTTTCGGAGATGTAATTGCTCTCGGCACCAGCGGAAGCGGCCACGGCATCCGGGGATAAAGCTCGGTCGTAGAGTCGAGCCCGTAGTATCTTCCCTCTGAAAAACTTGTTCCCACCTGGCGGCGAATGTCTCAACCCAAACAAGATCGTCGCGTTATTCGCTCCGAACTTTTGGAAGCCCGTCTTGTAGGGCTTGCCGTAGATTCGACCATTGCGATAGGCCGTGATCGTCCCATCTTGTTTGTAGACGATGGCAATGTGGATCGGTTTGTTCTTCGTCTCGTTCTCGGCGGGTCCACCAAAAGAGCGAGTGCGGCGGAAGAAATCACTTCCGGCCATCCAGCGACGCGGCTCGCGTTCCCCGTAGACGATAGCGTCGAACGTGGCTCCGTTCGGAGTTTGCAGACTCATCACACCACCGCCTCGCTGATTCAGATCGTCCACGATGACCCACGCTTCCAACGTCTTCTCTCGGAATGCGCGAGTGATTCGTTTTGTCCCGACGTAAGACTTGCCATCAAGAACGAGTGCCCCGTTTTGGAGGCGGGCGTTTCCAAATGCCTTGGCGTGCAGGTTCCCGATTGAGTCTTTAAAATCTATTTCGAATTCCCAGGCCGCGAACGGTTGCGGTGGTTGTGGCTTTTTGGTCTTGCTTGCTTCGCGGGCCTTGAGAATTGCAACTCTTGCCTTCCCTTCGATGGTCGCGAGGTCGCCTTGGAGTTGGGAGAGTTTCAGAATCACAACTTCGCGGCGTTTCCGGACTTTGTCCGAATTCACGTTTCGTTCGCCGTGGTAGACTCCACCGAGTGCCGAGATCAGACGGTAATATTCTTCTTGGTGGATGGGATCAAACTTGTGATCGTGACATCTGGCACAGTTCACAGTCAGCCCGAGGAACGTTTGTCCGAGTGTTCCGACGATCTCTTCGAGTTCGTCTTGGCGAGCGAGTTTCCGCATCCGTTCGCTCTGCCCGACGACTGTGTTGTGGACTCCCGAAACCAAAAATCCGACCGCCGCGACGCCTTCGTGTGAGCCGTTCATCAAGACGTCGCCGGTGATTTGCATTTTGGCGAACTGGTCATACCGCATGTCGTCGTTGAGAGCACGAATCACCCAATCGCGATAGTGCCAGAGATTTTTGCGGGGATTGTTCCGCTCGAAGCCATCGCTCTCGCCGTAGCGTACGACGTCAAGCCAGTGTCGCGCCCATCGTTCTCCGTGGTGGGGAGAGGCCAATAATTTTTCGACGATGCGTTTGTAGGCTTGGTCCGTAGGATTCTTTGCGAACGCTTCCACGACTTCCGGAGCCGGCGGGAGTCCGATGAGGTCAAAGTACACGCGACGGACCAAAGCCCGCGGTGAAGCTTCCTTCGAGAAGTTCAGTTTGTGGGTTTCGAGCTGAGCCAATAGAAACGCGTCGATAGGATTCCGAACTTTCGCTTTGTTCTGGACTTGGGGGAGTTTCGGTCGGCGAAGTGGTTGGAGTGCCCACCAATCATATCCGGCTCGTTTGTTGGTTGTGTATCGGTATGGGTCGATCGGATCGGAGCCCCACTTGGCTCCGCTGGCGATCCACTTTTTCAAGAGAGCCGCTTGGGCCTTGGGCAATCGTTTCTTCGGGGGCATCTCGCCATCGTGAACACGATTCCACAGGGCACTCTTTGTTGGCTGGCCCGGAACGATGGCGAATCCTTTGTTGCCGCCTTCAAAAGCCAACTTGCGACGACTGAGATCGAGCCCACCTTTGGGACGTTTGCCGCTGTGACAGTCGATGCAGTGACTCGCGAGGATGGGAGCTATTTGTTTGTCGAACGAGAGTTCTTGCGCGGCAAGCGGCTTGCATGACACCAAGAGAGACAGTGCGGTCAGGAACGCCAGACAAATTTGCGGGAGTGGTTCTCTCAACCTGATCCTCAGTCGCATGGCTGCTCCTGATCTTCCATGGGGTTGTTGTGGAGAAGTCGAAAGACGGCAGGGTATTTGTCACCACTATACCAGGGCGATGAGGGAGAGAACAGCAAGTATGTTGTTTGTCGAGTCGCCCTGGAGAAGTTTTCTGATGAATTTTGCCAATCAAAACCGGGAATCACAACCATCCCAGGGCCCAAAAAGGAAACTTATTTTCGCGGCGATCCTTAGATCGCAAGTCCCTCGTCCGAATCGCCTTCTTCCGCATCAAAGTCACTCACAAGGTCTGGTGGGAATCCATTCCTTCGATAGATGAAGGCATCGGCTCCGCTACCCCCCGCTAGAGTATCGCTCTCGAAAAACCCACCGGGGTCACTGACCGTGCCAAACAAGGTCGCAAGCGTCGCGGCGTTCCCCGTGTTGCTCCAACTCGTGGAATCCGCTCGAAGGTCGCTGTAACTGCGTGCGGTCTGGCCACTGACCAGAACGTCGTTGCCAGCATCTCCGTCCAAAAAGTCTGCGCCGAGCCCGGCTACCAGAATGTCGTCTCCGTCGCCCCCTTGCAAACTGTCCGTTCCGCCGCCACCGCGAAGGACATCGTCGCCGGAACCACTCACGAGAGTATCGTTGCCATCGTAGCCATACATCTCGGTTGGGATTGGCCCACCAACACTGAGATCGTCGTTTCCTTCGAGACCGTGAACCACGATTCGGCCACTGCCCGACACGGCGAAGTCACCGCCATTAGGATTCGAGACCGTGGTGGTTCCGAATGTCACCGTGATGTCACTCGAATCACTCGCATCCACGGTAATGTCGTCGTTACCGGTCGTCCCTCCGACGACCAGATTCTCGCCAATGATCAACGCAGGATAAATCGTGATGGAGGGCTCCGAGGTCAGCTCGATGGCCAGGTCGCCGGTTGTCGTGTTGGTGACCGTGACGGTCGGGGTAAAGCTGACGCCCGTGAAGACCGACGTGTCGAAGCGATGATCAATTAGGTTCCTTGGGCCAACACCCGTTGTGACTTCGTCAACAGTTCCATCGCCATCCCAATCAAGCTCGAATCGCAACGACTCAATGCTCCCTGTCCCCGGGATTGAGATTTCGAAGGTGATGGCATGACCACGGACGCCACGACCTTGGCCGTCAACTCCCTCGACGGGACGGAACAACGGACCACTAATTCCGTTCACTGTCACGACCAACGTCCCCGTAGCTGTCTCGCCGAACTCGTCGCTGATGGTGTACGTGATCTGAGTCGTTTCGAACTCACCGTCATTGAGAGGCAAAAAATCACTACCTGGATCAAACGAGTAGGTTCCGTCGGCGTTGATCGTGAACGTCCCTCCATTATTCCCGGCCACGGGGTTCCCGACGTTCCCGGCGACTCCATTGACCAGAGACACGGTCAGGGTATCGCCATCGATATCGACGTCGTTGCCGATCACGCCGGCGGCTGGGCCAGGGACATTCAACACGAGATCTTCGTCCGTCGCGTTGGTGTCCTCCATGGCCGCAGGGGCGTCGTTGACTCCCGTGATTGTGACCGTGACAATTGCGTCCCCCGTCCCTCCGTCCCCGTCACTGACTGTGTAGGCGAAGGTGTCTGTCGTTGTCTCCCCGAGGGCAAGACTTTCGAACTGACCGTTGGGGGCGTATTCGATGGAATTGTTGTCCGCGTTGATCGTCACTGTCCCGAGGGTGCCCGTCGTATCGATTGCGTCAATGACAAGGTCGGTGGAGTCGGGGTCTGTGTCATTGGCTATCAAATCGATGATCGTGGTCGGTCCAGCTTCGGTGACCGTCCCGGTGTCATGGTTGGCCGTTGGGTCGTCGTTAACGCCCGTGATGGTGACGACCACGGAGGCCGTATCGCTCCCACCATTGCCATCCGAAATAGTGTATGCCAAGGTGACGGTGTCCGTGTCTCCGACTGCGAGGTGATCGAACTGACCGTTCGTATCGAATGTGATGGTGTCGTCGGGATTGACTGTCACTATCCCGTCATCAGTGTGAGTCACACACGTAATGCTCAACGTATCCTCATCAACGTCCACATCGTTCGCCAACACAGAGATATCGACTGCTGTGTCCTCGTCCGTTGTGACGGAGTCGTCCACCGCATCGGGGTCGTCGTTGAGGCCGACAACGGTGACAGTCAATGTTGCGGAAGAAGTACCGCCTCGGCCATCCGAAATGGAGTACCCGATCGCAGTAGTGGCCACTTCGTTGTTGTTCATGTCGTCGAAGTCATCACGTGGATCGAATGAATATGTCCCGTCGGAGTTGATTGTGAATAGCCCGCCGTTGGTCCCGGGCACGAGATTCCCAACGTTCCGAGCAACCCCGTCGACCTCCGACACTGTGAGGGTGTCCCCATCGGGATCCGTGTCATTACCCAGCACGCCCTCGGCGGGGGAAAGGACAACGATGTTCGTGTCTTCGTCTGTCTCGTCTGTGTCGTCGTTGGCCGTTGGAGCCTCGTTGGCCGAACCCACAGTAATGGTGACGGTGGCCGTCGCCGCGCCTTTGTCGGCGTCTTTCAGTTTGTAGACGAAACTGTCGGTCCCCACGAAATCTCTGTTGGGCCTGTACGTGAACGTACCATTGCGCCGGAGAACCAACGTTCCGTTCGATGGACCCCTTACCGGCCTTCGTTTTACTTTGAGGGAATCACCATCGGGATCGGAGTCTGGCCCATTTCCGTTGTCCCCCAAAACGTTTCCGGTGATGTGTGTGTTGGACTCGGTCTCGAAGGTATCGTCCTGGGCGATCGGAGGTGGATTGTTGATGGTCCAGCGAAACGTGTCCGTGGCTGCGCTCCCGTGATCATCACTGACCGTAATCCTGACCCAATACGGGCGAGAACGAGAAGCCCATGAAGGGAGAGTCCCACTGATAACTCCGGTCTCCGAATCAATGTTCAAGCCCCTGGGGAGTCCTCTTGCCGAGTACGTGAGGGAATCACCATCGGGAT
>CAYYUU010000144.1:0-3614 GCA_964474955.1 uncultured Alcaligenaceae bacterium
GGTGTAGTGCTTTGGTGTTGCGAGGTTTGGCGGGCCGTCACACCAAGCCCACCTCTGCCGGAGACAAAACCATCATGGGCCTGGCTCCCTCGATACAGCCTCATCGTCGAATTTCCTCCGCAGATTCTCAACGCTGCCGAAGACCACGATTGGCTTGTCCAACGACTCGGTGAATTAGGCTTCGTCAAGATTTCTCTCAGTCCGATCGACGTTTCCTTCATCGAAGTCCAGAGAACAGAACTTCTCGGAATGCCAAAGAAGCGACGTTCTCGGGCAACTTGTCCTTTGCCCTTGGAACCTCGAACAAAGGTATCGGTGTTCGCCGACGATCGGTTGTTCGACACCGGAGAGCTTTGGGAGTTTGCCCATCGGTTAAAGAAAGTTTTCCTGCCCGAGAACTTCCTTCCTTCCGAAGTGTCTCAGCCGGAACGACCTCCTCACGATAAAGATTTTGGGATCGCTCAAGCCAACCATGTTTAGCGATTCGCCAATTTTTCGGAGGCCGTCACCGCCTTTTCGCGAGACGATCCTATGAGCCGATAAAGAATGTCCGGCGAAAACTCCGCGTCTTGCGAATCACCATTCAAAAAGTCTTCCGCCTTGACGTGACAAATCGCACACAACGAAATGCCGTTCTCTTTGACGTAGCCGCCGTTTGGCATGTGTTCGCGAGGAGTGATGTGGTGGGCGTCTAAATTGTCTTCGGCGCATTCGAGAGAGGAGCGGAAACCGCAGTGAGCGCAAGAGTAATTGTCGCGAGCGAAACACGCGTCTCGGAAGGTTTTGCGAATGGCTTTCTTTTTCTGGCTCATGGTGTGAATTCACCAAGGAGCATTTATTTCTGCAAGCAAGCGTTTGAACTCACTCGCGGACAGCTGCAGATTGACTGCCGTCAGCAATCGATCAACATCCTCTCGGCAGACTTCTCTTCCGAAATCTTCTCTCGGGATGACTGTTCCGCTGCGGATTTCAGCGAGCAGACAATCTGTCTCAACAACCAATACCAAAGCAAAACGGGTAGTTTCTGGAACGCGATGCGGCATCAGCCAGGCGCAGGTGACATAACCATCCGCGATCGCAACTCGATGACCGCCCAAGGTAAACTGGCCGGGTGCGGTTTCTTCGCCAAACTCGCGAAGGAGACGGTGGACGATTTGGAGGTCAAGTGGTCTCGTGACAGACGGTTGCCTCTGGCGGATGCTTTCTGGATCGAAATGTCCAAGAGATAGATAGTGAAGCATTTGTTGAGGTGACCAGCGCCCAAGAACCACTCGGAAACCAGAATCGGGAGTCCGGTTTCCGAGTGGGTTCGTTACTCACAAAATTCCTCAAGACACAACCGGCAACGCCATCGACCCATTCACAACCGGTTCCTGCAGGTCATCCGCGTGAGCCTTAGTTTCATCATCGATATATTCGTAGAACACATTCCGCTGCCGCGGAATATACCCCGCTTCACGAATCGCATTTCGAATTTGCTTGAGCGTCAGATGGTGAACCGTCCCCGCCGATGCGACGACGTTTTCTTCGAGCATCAGGCTACCCATATCGTTCGCACCGAAGAACAGTGCGAGTTGTCCGACCTTCAAACCTTGTGTCACCCACGAAGATTGGATGTTCGGAATATTATCGAGATACAACCTCGCGATCGCCTGAGTCTTCAGATACTCGAACGAGCCGACCGGAGGGATGTGATCCATCTCGGTGTTGCCTGGCTGGAACGACCAACAAATAAAAGCTGTGAAACCACCCGTTTCGTCCTGGAGTCGTCGGAGTCGATCAAGCGTTTCGATCCGTTCGGCCAATGTTTCGATGTGGCCGAACATCATCGTACACGTCGAGCGACCGCCGAGTTCGTGCCAGACACGGTTGACTTCGAGCCACTCGTCCGTGAGGCATTTGTTCTTGGTCATCGCCAAGCGAACTCGGTCGGCGAGGATTTCTCCGCCACCACCCGGAACGCTCCCGAGACCGGCCTCTTTGAGACGTCCGAGCACTTCCCGCAACGGAATCTTGTTGATCTTGTGGAAGTGCCAAAGTTCGGGCGGACTGAATGCGTGCAAGTTGAAACGCGGATAGCGAGCCTTCAAATCCCGCAAGAGTTCTTCGTACCACTCGAGCTTGAGGCTCGGGTGCATTCCTCCCTGGAGCAACGCTTGGTCGCCGCCGAGTGCGATTGTTTCGTCGATCTTCTTGTAGAGTTCCTCTCGCGAGAGAACATACGCGTCGGAATCACCAGTCTTGCGATAGAACGCACAGAAGTCACAGACTGCCGCGCAGACATTCGTATAGTTGATGTTGCGGTCGATGTTATAGGTGCGATACGGTTCCGGATGGAAACGTTGAGTGATCGCGTCGGCGGCCAGACCGAGTGCCGCGAGGTCGCGACATTCGAAGAGTTCGCAACCCTCTTCGGGCGTCAGCCGCCCCCCATCAACAGCTTTCGACAAGATTCGTTGGACCGTAGAGTTCAAGATTCACCCCCCGTCGTGCTAGTCCCAGTTCGCATGCCAACATGTAATAGTGATGCAGCCCCGCGAGTTCACGCGGGCCGAGTCCGTATTTAATGATGTTCGCCAAATAGCGGCGACAGTATCCAGCGTCGAGCCGGAGGCGTGGTGCTTCGTCGTGGGCGATGAGACCGACGTTGGCTTGTCCGCGTCGCTTCGATTCGTGCAACGCCTCGACGACCGAACCAAGTTCGACTCCCTCGCGAACCGCCCAAACGGCATACACAAATGGCAGCCCCGTCCACTCGTGCCACTCTTCGCCGAGATCGTACGCATAAGTATAGCCCGGCAAACACGCTCGCATCGCGCGGTCGCCAATCAACAACACTGCGTCGGTGTCGAGTTGTTCGGGATCGGCGTCGATCGGGAACGGCATGACTTCGGGCCGAACGCCGTGTTTCGTCTGGAGCAAGATCCGTGTCAGAGTCGCACTCGTCCGCGAACCGACGTCCATCGCGACACGTCGGATGGACGCCCACGGCTTTCGCGAAAACAGCGTCACGCTCAAGACGGGTCCGTTACTCGCGATCGAAATATCCGGCACGACAGTATATGTCCCACTCCGAAAATATTCGATGATCGGAATGAGAGCGACGTCCAATTCGCCCGCGGCGAGTTGGTCCGCGAGCTTGCTCGGCAATTCTAAATGTAATTCTGCTTCGGGTGCCAACCTCTCCAACTCGTAAATGAGCGGCTTCGTGTTGAGGTAATTGACGGCCCCGATGCGGATTGGTCTTTGCATATATGAGACCCCCACCGTGTGAGGAAGATTTACGGGCAGCCTCGTTCACATTTGCCGGAAACAACGTAGCGTCCGAGCTAACGAGCTAACCCCCACCATCCTTGTTCAAGCATATCTTGTACAGATACGTGGAATCGCTTGTGTTTCCATGAAGATAACTGGAAATCTGAAAAGAAGTTAACCGCCCCAAGCGGAACAACGCAAGGGAGGATCAAGCAAGCGGAACGACGTTGGAACGCGAGTTGCCTTGAAGGATATCGACAATCGAATTCACACTGCGTTCCGGGCGGCATGGGCAGTCGGATAAATAAGTGTCGCGTTTGGAGAGTGTCGTGGTTATAAGAGGGGAAGAAGGCAAGAAC